>NZ_CP019707.1 GCF_002101395.1 Pantoea alhagi
AACCAGAAAATCCTGATTACGGCCGGTTTCATTAATGTGATGTATAAGAATGTCCGCAGCTCTTCTATAACCTTCGGTATAGGCTGTGCTGTGATCGGCATGTAGTTAAGACAGGCGTTGTTGTGCCAGTCGGTATCATTCGTCAGCAGACTGCTCGGTGTGTCTTTTTCATTATCCATGATCATTTCCGGGTGTTCAGCTGCGACCGGTGGCCAGCTCTTTTGCAAGCTCTGAAAATCCCTGATGCTCCGTCTGCAGATAATGACTGTAGATTCGGGCGTCCCGCTCCGTCAGTCCGCGGGGGTTGCCGTCAAAATAGCGCTGCAGCACGTCCATGGCATGCTCAAACGTATCCAGATCGTATTCGTGATCGCCCAACTCGCCTGCGTCGTTCAGCTCCTGGCGAAACTGCGCATACTTTTCCCGGAGGATTTTCAGCGCCATGTCATTCGCAAACTCTGCGTCTCTCTTTGCGGAAGATGCGACTGCATTCCGAATCTTCTCAAAGGCATAGCTGAAATCATCACGGCGATTCATCGATTCATACATAACAGTTCTCCAGAAGATTATTACTTCACTTTTAATAATAACGAGTAACTAAGTTAGCGGGGATCATTACACACAAATATATAACATCTGTTATTTTAACTAACATTAATTAAACGACTGCTTATATTTTCTTTCTGAAATTACCGCAGCGTCTTATCCATCAGTTCCGACTTTTCCATATACGTAGTTTCCGGAAGCGTAACACGGGCGCCGCGCCGGGAAAAGCCCGCCTTACCGAAGTGCTTCCGTCACTGAAAACCTATATCTGGTAGCAAGCGCAGCTGAATCAGCCACTATATGTAGTTTGGTGCACAAAATTTCGCCATCGGGAAAGAAAGATCCGGTTCTTTCCTTTTTTCGGATCTGACGGAAAAAAGAAGGACAGCGCTGCATTAATTCTTTATTTTTTGACATCATGTCATTTTGAACAAAATACAATATATCTGAGGCATGCCTTTTATTAGTTACGTCATGTCGCGTTGAAAGGCATACATCTTATAATGCGCCCTGCTACCGTCCGGACGCTTTCACAGGAGCTTTGCCATGCTGAGCAGCTGACCCTGCGCTTTCCCAAAAAAACTGATCGAGAACCTGAAGAACCGCGCCGCTACCGAAAACACCTCGGTGAATGCCCTGACGAACGGCTGGTTGAGTCAAGCCTGAAGGGCAACAGCGTCACGATGAATACCTGGCGGCTGGCCACCGATCCCGAGCGGCCGTGCGTCAGCTGTACCGGCGGATTGTCCTCGGCGAAACCTTCGGCCTGCCGGCCCTGACCCGCGCCGAGCTGAAGTTTATTACGGAGCTCGCCATCAGGCCTACAACCGCGGGGCCGGGCCTGAGCCAGCTTGTCCGGCTGCCGGTACTCCGCACGCTGCTGGAGATCACTTTGCCACTGCTCAGCGGGCAGGCGCAAACGGCTGGCCATCGACAGCCCATTACCTGAAAAGCACCTTCGGACTGGCCGGGGAAGACTGGGACGCCGAAACCGCCCGCTTTATGGACAGCCTGCCGGCGCGGTAAACAGTGCCCGGGCCGAGCTCTGGCTGCGGCCGCTCGCGGGCTACTGCTTTGACCTGGCCGAGTTCAGCGATGAGGCGCTGGCGGGGATCTTCACGACCGCGCGGCTGAAAACCCTTTTCCCGCTGCTGGTCCACGCGCGCGCCTGGGATGACGCCGCGCAGCAGCCTTTATCGACGAGCTGAAGCCCCGCGTTACCGCCCTTACCGAACGGCTGACGGCCGGCTCCGTGGAGCTCGGCATTCAGATTGACGGGCAGTCGCCGGTATGCGCGCTGCCGCCTGGTATGCACCGCCCCGCCTGTTCATGACCGTCAGCGGTGCGGATTTCATCATGCCGTTTGGCTGGCGCCATTTCAGTGAGCTGCTGCGCGCGCTGCAGGCGTATCAGCTGCAGCCGTCGCTGCTGCCGCGCGGGTATCACGGCTATGACGTGATGTTCTCACCGCCGGGCGTTGCCGGCGAGAAGGGATTTATCGGGCTTGAGGCGCTGCGGGTGTTCATGAACCGGGACACGTTTGAAGACCTGGTCAGCCAGCTGGTGATCGCCGGTACGCAGCCCGGTCCACTTGCCGGTGCGCTCGACGAGCTGCGCTGCATTTACGGAGATTTGTGAAATGGCTGATAACAATGCAATGAGGCTGGATCAGCCCGTCACCTGCCCGCAGCAGGATCGCTATGGCTTCCGCTATATCGCTGCACAGCTGGCACAGTCCGTGCGGGCCATTGGCCGCGAGGGTAGCGCTGTTATTGGTATTGAGGGGGCCTGGGGATCGGGTAAAACCAGTCTGCTGAACCTGCTGCGTGCGGAGCTGGATAAGCAGAATGAGGAAAACACCTTTGTCCTGAGTATCTCTCCCTGGCTTGAGGGCTCCGGGACCAGTCTGGTGGAATCGCTGCTGATACCGGTGGCGGGTATTATTGCCGCTGAGGAAGAGCGCCGTCTTTCGCCTGATGAGCAGGAAAGCCTCAAAAAGAATAAAGCGCTGACCCGGACTGCCAGAACAATCATGGACTACACCAGAGTGACAGCACGGCATTTGTCTCCGCTGGCTCAGGTTGCTGCGATGATCCCGGGCATGCCAGATGCCAGCGGCGCGCTGGATGCCCTGGCCGAAAACAGGTGGCTTAAAGAGAAGAAAATAACTGCTGCGGAGCTGCGCAACCAAATCGCAGACAAAATTATTGGGTGGATCTGAGCTTTATTATACTACTCGATGATCTGGACAGGCTGGAGCCTGCACAGGCAGTTGAGGTTGTACGTCTTGTCAAATCCGTCGCCGATTTTCCGCGCTTCCGTTATGTTCTGTGTTATGACAAAGCCGTTCTGTCGCAGGCCATAAAAAGGGGGCTTGGCGTGGATGATGGTGAACTTTATTTGCAGAAGATCGTACAGATTTCGTTCAGCCTACCGAGGCCGGAATCTTTCGACTTGCGGCGTGAATTTCTTTCGGGCGTCGTCGGTTATATGAAACTGTTAACGGCGACGTTCCGGACGAAGAAGTAAAAAAGGAACTGAAATGGGTGACAGATATATACGGTGCTTCACTGAAAACTCCCCGTGAGGTACATCTGGCCCTGAATAATTTGCGGTTCAGATACAGCGGAATACGCGATTATGTCTATTTGCCGGATTTGTGCTTTCTGCTGTTGCTCCGCACCACTAACCCTGGATTGTATGACTGGACGGAAGAATATCTTACAGAACGGGCCATCGTGGAATCCGGTGAGGGCAGTGTAAGTGAGGAACAACAAAAAATCTTGGCGAAAAATTTGGTTGAGTGCCTGTCTCGTTTTCGAACTTCAGAAGCTAAATCTGTAACCTCCCTGAGACACTGGATGCCGGGAATTTCGGGGCACGGGGCTAATATTCATAATTTGTTTACTCAGACAGACGATGAAGAGAAAGAGATGATGACAGCAAATCGCCGCCTAGGTAGCACGGCATACTGGCGTTATTACTTTGCATTTTCTTCACCTCAGAACGTTCTGCCACCCGCGTATTTTAATGAGTTGTTCCGTCAAAGTAGTCATCCCGAAGAATATACGACGATGACCCAAGAACTCTTGTCCAAAATTAACAGTAATGGTGTGTCCTCATTTACCTGGTTCCAACATATCCTGAGTCAGCTGACTTGGCCGATGATAAACGAGCGTACAGCCGCAGAGTGTTCTGGTCTGCTGGCATTCTTCTTCAATGAGGGCGATGAGATATATGCCCGCTACCGGCGCAGAAATCGGTGGTTTTCGCGGTATGATCTTGATGTAAACAGAGTGGCTAATCGTTTTTTAAAAAGGATGCTGGATATTGACCGGGCGAAGGCGATGGAAACCCTGCTTTCACTTACGCTGGAAGGAACCGCCTTTGTCTGGATTTCACATTATATCCGCGATTTGCTGTGGAAGAACGGGCTGGCAGGCAATCGGGCAGATCCGGAACGTGAGCATGTATTAAAAGATGATGAACTGAACTCTGTTCGTTGTCGCTTCCGCGAACGCCTGAACGACGATGAACTGAAATCACTGCTTGAGCGGGAGGATGAGCTAGGTGGCTTTGTCTGGGCCTGGCACGATATTGCAGGTCCCGAACCAGTTATTTCCTGGGTTGACCGACAAAGTGGCAGTGATAAAGCGTTTCTGATGTTGTTACTGGGACTGCGTTCTCACATTATCTCTAGTGAAACAGGACACTGTCGGGTACTGAGAATAAGCGATATAGCTCATCTGTTCGGAGGAGAGAATATCCTCCTGCGAAGACTGAAGCTTATTGAGTCCGAAAACAATTTCCCGGATCTGGTAAAAGAAGTCAGGGGCGCCATTGAGCTTAGTAATTCATTCTGACGCCTCTAACATGTTGATATTTTAGCTTTGTTCGGGTACGTGAGCGCACAAACATAATTTTCATTTGAAACATATGTACCTGAACATGCATGTATCACGATGCACAGGAACCAGCTGAAAGGGATCATTCGGATAGCTGGGATATCATGTCTATGACGTGATGTTCTCGCCGCCGGGCGTCACCGGAGAGAAGGGATTTATCGGGTTTGAGGCGCTGCGGGTGTTCATGAGCCGGGACACGTTTGACGACCTGGTTAGCCAGCTGGTGACTGCCGGCACGCAGCCCGGTCCGCTTGCCGGTGCGCTCGAGGAGCTACGCTGTTTTTACGGGGATTTGTGAGATATACCATTATTCAGAAAGGTTGAATTTATGTCAGATCTCAAAATCTATCCCGTCTGCTTTACGGGTCAGGTAAAAACCGTTGAGTGTGACGCGGCATTTCAGATAGACCAGTCTGACACGTTCAAACGCTATATCAGGTTTGCCCGGCAGAACAAGGCGACCACGCTTATAACCTGTCAGTGCATGAGCGCTGGTGAGGGAGAAAACCGCCGTAGGCTGAAAGCCTGCTATTCCTCCACGCATGATAACTACTGGCTGGCGCGCTGGTCCTACAGTGGCGCCGAACATGCCCCCGACTGCCGTTTCTATTCTGTATGGGCGGATGAAAAGCAGAGCGAGATCTACACCTCAGACGTCGTTAAAACCGTCTCTCCCGGCTGCTTTCGTATCAAGCTGCCTACCGGACTGCAAAAAAAAGAGGCGATGGATCGGGATGCGCCGGCTCAGGCGCCCGCTACGAAAGCAGGGGGCAAACGCAAGCGTCAGTCAGCAATGCGTCTTCTTGGCCTGCTTCACTTCATGTGGGAACAGGCTGAAATCAACCACTGGCACCCTAATTTTGACAAGCGTCCCCGTGACGATGCCTGGGCTGCATGGCGCCTGAAGCAGGTGGCGGAAAAAATCAGCGTGGGGAAAACGCCTCTGAAGTCTGTGTTCCTCATGATGGCGCGCCCCGGTACGCAGGGGATCAAAAACAACTGGGCCACGGTTGATGCGGCCGCTGCGTCAAACAGGCGCCTTGTGATGATTACCTGTCTGAAAACCTGCGCGCGTGAGGGGGAAGCTTGCCTTAGCGGCTCGCTGCCGCTCGGTCAGGCCGCAGGCTTTCCGGCTCTCGACGTACCGGCAGATTTAATCAGTCGCCTGAACCGGAGCTTTTCCCGTGAGTTTGGTGACTGGCGGCGCGGACGAAAAGTCATGCTGATTGCCGAAACCGATCCGTCGGTGAAAAAATTCAGACAGCGTGACGGGAAACCTGTGCCGTACAGCACCTGCAGGGTCATCGATGCGGCCCTGATGACCGTCAGTACCCGGTTTATTCCTCTCGACTCCTCCTGGGAGGGCGTGATCGAAGAAAAACTGTGGCAGGAGAAGCGTCATTTCATCAAACCTCTGCGCTATGACGGCGAGGCGGACGTTTTCCCTGATTTTTTGCTGAAAGATGTGCCGGGCAGGGAGCTCGTGCCGCTGGAAGTATTTGGTATGAACACGCCTGATTATCTCGCGCGTAAGGCGGTCAAGCTTGCACATTATCGCGAAGAGTATGGCGAGGGAAACTGGTGGAGCTGGGATGCCTGTTTAGCGAATGCGGCAGCTGACATTCCAGCCTTTCCGGAAAAGGGATGATGCAGCTATTTATCAGTCTCAGGTTTTGCATAAACCGCATCGTTTCCTGAAGGGTACTGTCTGGACAGTTCCCTGTAGAAAGTAAGACGCTCCCGAAAATACTCCCGATAATGCTCCGGCTGCTGGCGCTCAACTTCAGCAGCGAGCACCGGCATATTCATGCGCTCTTTGTACGCAACGCCGGAGGCCGCGAGATCGATATTTACCCGTTCACGTTCTTCAGCTGAGCGTGCAGCTATGTTGTGTTCACTACGTTCTGTCATGAGGCATCCTCTCTGTCGCATAAAATAACAGCTTTACGCGTTATTTCACTGTCAGTATTTCTGTAAGCCGGGTTGTGTAACGGGGCGACAGCATCTCCCGTTTCATCTGCCAGGCATTATCCGTTCCCTGTCCGGCAAACCAGACCTTACCCAGCCCTGAGCGGTTGATCTGTTCCACAGCAGACATCAGAGTTTGCACGCGGCAGTTACTGACTGAACATATGGAGCTGCGCCACATCGGACTCATAAAAATCACCCAAGGTAACGCCCACCTTTGTATACAGGGGTCTGGCTCACAATATGCTTTCAAGAGCTCGCAAGGCAAAGCCGATAATATCTCGTGTATCACTGGTGGGGTATTCATATGTCATCGCTGCCGGTTCAGCAATGTGCAACTTTGCTTTCAGGCAGGATAAGGACAACACACTGACACCGCGTTCGGTCCACTGCTGGCGAAGTTGCTGTTACTGCCGCATGGTCAGTTATTGGTAGCGTGGCTGATATGGATAACGCTGCTAACAATTGTTGTACTTAATAAGGGCAGTACGTGGTCGATTAAATGTGTTAACGCCCATATGAAAAAATATGCTTCAGATTTATTGCCCCCTTATTCCCATGGCTGGTTCTAAGTATGGTGGAGGTACTACTGTATGCTAAATCCACCTATATCACTTTCTTCAGCAATTGTTATACCTTTTGTCTACTGCAGCGTTTTCAGCTGCGGGTTGAGCTAGTGCAATTCTGATTGTTCGTTATTCTTGGCTCGTTCGCGCTGGGCACATTTATTGAGGTCCACAGGAAGCACCTATCGGCCGCAAAATGCCCTTGCGTATATTGTTCTTAGGTGTGATTCATTTTGCTTTGCTATTGCTTCATGTTGAGCTGGTCTGGACTGTAGCGTTGACGGTAGTTATCGGGCTAATCTCCTCCTTAGCCTTTGCCGCTCTGGTAGCCTGTACGCAGGAAGTTTTGCCTGACAGAACGGGATAATGCCGGGAATTATATTCGGTACGATGTTTGCCGTTGGCGGTATTACGCCCGCGAGGCTGGGGAAATTCGCCGCTCTATATGGCATCTCAGCGTTTTATTAGTTCTGTGCTTTTTTCCTTTGCCCGGATTGACTAAGTTGTTGATGTCTGATTCCCGAACAATCGGGTAATAATTAGCTTTAGCTGGCTGAAGGGATGCGGCATCGCTCTTTCAAAGAGGAGTTTAAGGCTGGCGGCCATAACCAAATAAAATAACTCAGGGTGAAATGGCTGGAGATTTCACCCTGAAATTTTTATCTTTTTAAGTTTAAAATCAGTGAGTTATATAGCAAAAAAGAGCGGAGGGTCTCTGTACTATTTTGTCAGGTGTTTCTCCAGCACCTGCTGAACTGCGTTATCGATTTCTACCTGCAATTCTGTTGGCAGACGATTGAATTCATAGCTGAACATACGGCCTTTGCTTTTCTTTCGCGCAAAGCGGTTCTTGTCTTCAAAGCGCCATAATGACGTAACAACTGTTTCTTCGCCTTTTGGCTGTGTCAGCGAAGCAGACTTTTGACGGAACAGTGCCACCAGCTTATCTTTGATTTCATCTTCAGCAGCCTGAGCCTGATGACGGATAGCGTCGATATCTTCCTTCAGCTGCGTAATGATTTCACTAACCGTTTCTCCCTGAGCATGAATAAGGGCTTCGGCGCTATACAGCGCTTTATAATCCTGATAACTGAGTTCAGACTGTACCGGGAAAACCGACAGCATCTCGCCTGAAACAGCGGCAGCTTGCAATGCGCGGGTCACTTTCGCCTGCGAGAGGTGTTCACTTTCCGCGATCTCTTTCTGTGAAAGGCCGCTGTTTTTTAGCGCCAGAAGGCGCAGACCCACTTCGCGAATATTGTGTTCCCTTGCCGTCTGGATATCTTTAGCCAGATTTCTTGCGTCATCAACCGATAGCGCCTCCTCCGTTACCAGCACTGTCAGTTTGGTATGACAGAGAATCGCGGCGGCGCGGCGGCGTGACCCATCAAGGATCTCGATTTTATTATTCCGCCGCACGCCGATAGCAGGGAAGAACTGCTGCATTGGCAGTGTTCGGGTAATATCTTTTAGCGATTCCGGCGTCAGAGCGGCCTGATCGCGACCATTAACTTCCTGTACCACAAAAGTGCCGATTTCGACTTCCTCTGCTGGCACAGTAACCAGAGTGAACTCGACTTTACTGCCGGAGGAGAGCGTAAAGATCTGACTGTTTTCATTGTTGGCGATATGGCTAAAGGTTGAAGGCGTGAAGGTCCTTCCGATGGTTTTACGATTTCTGGACATGGGCGCCTCAGTTCATCCGGATAAATTCAATACGATCAAAAACTGCTTTGGCAAAGTCTTCAGCTGCGTTGCGGGCATTCTTGAGTGCTTCGCTGCTACCGATATAGGTTGCCGGGTTAGCCGAAATGACGGTATCGAAAGATTCGCCACAGCGTTCAAAACCATCCAGTCGGGGAAGGGCAACATCCAGCATTTCGCCACCGAAGATTTCTTTGGCCAGGCTGTGGCACAGTTTATGATCGGCTTTATTCGACAGTTTTGACATAAAGCCGATGTTGCCTTTCAGGCGGCATTTATAGCCTGAATCATCGATGAGTTTGATCAGCTCAGGCAGACGGGTCAGATATTTCAGCGTGGAATGAAAATCAACCTGTGCTGGCGGAACAGGCGTCATCATCAGATCGGCTGCAGCAATGGAGTTTTTCAGAAAAGAATCGAGATGCGGCCCGCTGTCGATAAAGATGAAGTCGTAATCTTTTAACAGCTTATTAATTACGTTCTCGCGCAGTACCGCGTGGATATTCTGACCTGGCAGATGTTCGGCACAGAGTGTATTCCAGTCAGAAGCGATAAAGGCATCATCAATCGAGGCTGGCAGTACATCCACACCTGGCACGATGGAGGAAACGATAAACTCTTCCAGCAGTTCTTCACGTGAGACATTTTGCAGCATTGCCTGAGCAGAGGTTGTTTCCACTATCCCAATAGCGCGCGTATGATTCAAAAACATGGTTGCAGATGACTGGGGATCGAGATCGATAACCAGTATGCGCAGATCCTCCAGTAGCAGAGAAGGATGGCTTCGCAGTGCATGGGCCAGTGAAACGGTTGAAACCGTTTTTGACACGCCGCCCTTAAGGTTGCCGATAAAAATCGTCAAAGCTTCATGATAACGGTCGCGGTATTTGGGAACGCCGCGATGCTGATAAATATCGATGATGTTCTGCAGCGTCATCGCATACTTCATGGAAGAGCCAGCTGGACGTTTTTCAAATTCATAGCCATTGGCTTCCATTTCACTGACGGCATAATCCACATTTGCTCTCGTCAATTTAGGTAGCTTTGCCAGCGCAGCCTTTGCATAAACCTGAAAATATTCGTTTTCGTGGAATTCTTCTTTTTGAGCCTGAATCTGTTCTGTTAACGAATGCAGCATACGTTCAGCACGCTGGGCCAGCTTTGTCGCCGACTGGTTCATCATGATTCTTTTCCTTTATGCAGCTTTTAAGCTTAAAGGTAATAATCCTGCATAAATTTTAGAAAGTAAACTTTTATTTGAAATTCTGCAGGTTGTTGTGATTACTGAACAGGTATACGGGAAACAGCATCTTCTTGTTACCTGTCTGGTTTTTAGTTAATGGTGCTCGCCGCAGTACTGACTAGCGAAGTCTGTCAGTACGAGGAAGCGCAAAGGCACAGTTGTTGAAGATTGCACTGACATAACGGGCGAAAGGTTATGCACTTATCAACAGTTCAGATCCAATAAGATGATCCAATAATGATCCCTAATAGATCCTAAAGATCCCATTTCCTATTTCCTTTTTATAATCAAAAGGATATAAGAGTTTTTAACCACTATAGAGAGCAAATTAACCACTATGGGAGGTAGGATAACTACTGTAGTGAGCAGAACATCCACGGAAGAGAGCAGATGCTATCCACTATAGGCAGCTAGTTGCGATTCTAGATGTATATAACTGTCCAGAATAGTTGTGAACCGTTCCTGAGGTTTCTTTAAAAGCTTTTAAAGACCCAAAATTACGGTATTTATTTAGCTTAAGTGAATGATTTTAAAGGATGTCATAAAAACAGATTGTTTGGTTGCAGGAGAACCATTAACAAAATGAGTATCCACTATAGTAAGTAGCTGCTCTCTATAGTGGATATTGAACATAAATATCCACTATAGAGAGTAATTAGTACGCTATCCATATAGGACATCCACTATAGTGAGTGGTAATATCCGTTGTATTCAGTCTGAGGCCGTGTTGAGGCACCCGAGTCGGAAACAGCGAAATGGAACATGATAAGGATTTGATCGCAGAATCTTTCAGTGAGCAGGATAAGGCGACCGGTAGTGTAGTGGCGCTGGTGCCGAATTCAAACAATACCGTCCAGCCAGTCGCGTTAATGCGACTTGGTCTCTTTGTGCCGACGCTGAAATCAACCGCGCGCGGCAGGACCGGTCAGATGGCGTCCATGGATGTGACCGATGAGCTGAAGCAGCTTTCGCTGGTGCGCTCTGAGGGGTATGAGAACATTCGTATCACTGGCGCTCGTCTCGATATGGATAACGATTTTAAAACCTGGGTCGGCATTATCCATGCTTTCGCCCGTTATAAGGTACTGGGCGATACTGTCACACTACCGTTTGTGGAGTTTGTTAAACTCTGTGGTATTCCTTCCGCCCGTTCTTCTGCCCGGCTGCGTAAGCGTCTGGACGCATCCCTGACGCGTATCGCGACTAATACCATCTCGTTCACTAACAAAGCCGGCGACTACTATGTGACGCACCTTGTGCAGTCAGCTAAGTACAGTCCCAGAACGGATGAAGTGACTCTACAAGCCGATCCTAAAATATTTGAGCTTTACCAGTTCGACCGCAAAGTGCTGCTGCAACTGCGTGCGATTAACGCTCTGTCACGCAAGGAGTCTGCGCAGGCTCTTTACACCTTTATTGAGAGCTTACCTTCCAACCCGGCGCCAGTGTCGCTGGCCCGGCTGCGTGCTCGTCTGAACCTGACTTCCCGCACAATCACGCAAAACGCCACGGTACGCAAAGCAATGGAACAATTGAGAGATATTGGCTATCTCGATTACAGCGAACTGAAGCGAGGGCGGACTGTTTATTTCCATATCCACTATCGGCGGCCAAAGCTGCGGCCCGATCATATACCACTGAGTTTGCCGCCTGAACTTGAAGCAGAGCTGTCTGAAGACGACACTGATACACTGCCTGAGCCGGAGGGGGAAATGGTCCGCCTTTCTCCAGAGGAAAGGTTACTGCTGGAAAAAATCCGTCGTGGCGAGTTCAGGTAACCACTGAAAAGAGCAGTACAGCAATAACAACCACTGTAGTGAGCAGGATTACTCTGTTTCACCACTGTTTTGCACAAATGTTGGCTTGAACGCTCGTTGAAATGGATATCTGTAGGCGTCTTCTCTCATAATGGTTGAGAGGATTCGCGGGCTACTCACTACAGTGGATAATACGAAGTTACTCACTATAGTGGTTGTTCAGAATTTACTGTCTACAGTGGATATTCAGCTTTTACTGTCTACAGTGGTTACGAGTGCTCCGGCGTAAATACGCTCCTGTTGCGGTTACATTGAAATGCAGCAAAGTTTGCTTGCAAGCCCTTAACTGTCAAACAGCCGCAGCGGCGTCGCTTTTTTATACTGAATCATGCACAGGGTATCCCCAGTTCCTGTGGATAAAAATCGGCAGGGTCTGAGTAAGCGGGAAGACGGAAGTGTTAGCTAGCTGGCGGGGGATTTTGAAATCAAGGTGGTTGCGCGTATTCCTGCAGCCGCTTGAGTATGATCACTGAAAGAAAACCGGGAGTTTACACAATAGACTGATTTGTAAATAATTTCTGTTTATGTAGAAGGTGGCCTGATTTATGACCTGCCGTTTTATGATAAAGTCCGTACGTTAATAACGCAGCGGCATACAAAGATGAAAAAGAAAAACAGCACGCCAACGCCTCATGACGCTACCTTCCGCCAGTTTCTGACGCAGCCGGCGATCGCGCGCGATTTTATGGAAATCCATCTTCCGGCGGAGCTGCGCGCTATTTGCGATCTTGGCACGCTGAAACTGGAATCCGGATCATTTGTTGAAGACGATCTGCGGCAATACTTCAGCGATGTACTTTACAGCCTGAAAACCACCACAGGCGACGGCTATATCCATGTATTGATTGAGCATCAATCTACGCCGGACCGGCATATGGCATTCCGGCTGCTGCGCTATGCCGTGGCGGCGATGCAGCGGCACCTTGAAGCGGGTCATAAAAAATTGCCGTTGGTGATCCCGGTATTGTTTTATACCGGCAGACGCAGCCCCTATCCCTATGCCATGAACTGGCTTCAGGAGTTTGACAATCCAGCGCTGGCGACAAAGCTCTATGCCAGCGATTTCCCGCTGGTGGATGTGACGGTTATTCCTGATGATGAGATTATGAATCATCGAAGCATGGCTGCGCTCACCCTGCTGCAAAAGCATATCCATCAACGTGATCTGGCTGAATTAACCGAACGGCTGGCGACATTGCTGATGGAAAACTGGCTCGCTTCGCCGCAGGTAATTTCCCTGATACACTATATTTTGCAGGCGGGTGAATCTTCTGGCGCTGAAGCCTTTGTCCGCGACCTGGCACAGCGCGTGCCGCAACACGGAGACGAACTGATGACCATTGCACAACAGCTGGAACAGAAAGGAATTAAAAAAGGCATTGAACAAGGTCGTTCTGAAGGGGAACGCGAAGCGGCTTTTAAAATTGCGCGTAATATGCTGAAACGTGGCCTTGATGAGGTCGCCGTTATGGAGATGACCGGTCTTTCTAAAGACGACATGCAGAGTTTACTACACTGACTACAAGAGGACACATGATGCAGCCCGCATACGGAGCCGGGGCGGCAAGGCCCAGATAAGGCGTACCGATGGCCTAATACAACAGCTGGAAAGTTAGTTGTTTTCTTCATATCCCAACAGCTTGCCAGGGTAAATTTACTTATAATATAAATTAAAAGCATATATTAATTCACGTGCCTCGCTGTAGCTGCGGGAGCGGAGCGTGCTCTTAATGTCCTTCCTCCACCGGTAAGGTTAACCTGGTGTTGCGTTACATTGTTTGAATAATCTAACGTTGGCGAGCTGGTTTTCTGTTTGCTCCTGCAACGCCTGCACTGCTGCGGTAGTATCGCCCATCAGCATGACAACCTTATTCCCCTGCTTTGCTCATAAACGTGCCTTTCTTAAATGCCAGTCGCATACTCTCTGAAAAAACGGTCACCTCGGCGCCCAGTGCTACCATCGGACATTTGCCCTGATATTCCTGGTATCCTGCCACTGCTGCCATTAGCTTATCAGCCGCTGCGCCATGGTGCAGTTGGGTTGATCCATCATCTTGTAGGCATCGGTCAGATAGCCAGTAAAATAGCTTTCCAGCATGGCTATGCCGGTCAGAATTTCGTTGAGTCCTGCAGCTGAGAAACCCTTACTGACCATGATACGCTAGCTTGTGGTAAGGATGTGTTCCCGAATGTCATCTGTGTGTTTATGTGGCACTGTGTTTATGGGATTAGGGCATACCTAATTAGACCTGTCATCTGGATATTTTTGAAGGCAGACTTTTATGCAGATGCACGCTAAATACAGATTGTCGAAAATGAAACTTCAGGAGCCATCAGACTGGGACTCACGGGTGTGTCCTAATCCCTTTTACGTCCCGCACAAAATGCATCTGCTTCGAGGGGGCTTCGCCTGCCCATTGACATTTTGTGGGCCGGGTGAATGTGCGCACATGCGCATGTGACAGGCAAAAGAGATCTGTTCAGGTGAAAGGTATGAAAAAGGCAAGCCAGTGGCATATTACGGCGTGAGGAAGGATACCCAGCTCCACGATAAAAAGTAGGGTGCTCCGGGTTAGGTTACTATACAACTATGCTTTTGTCGGGATTTTGCCATACGGCAGCCAGTAATACCTGATCGCATTGAGTTTCACCTCGTTCCGTCACACCCTGCTGATTTTACCATTGCTGGCAGCTAATGCGCATACAGCATACTGTTCAATGTCTAACGCGCCTCTAGCGATGGCTGCTTTCGCATAGTTCAAAACTTCAGCTTATTCGCAGCTTTACGCAAACGTTCATCGCCGCGCCGGTCATATTTTTGCGTAGTGGTGACGCTGGCATGTCCCATCGCATCCCGGACAGTTATCAAGTCATCCCCGTTGTCCAGCATCATTGAAGCAAAGGTACGGCGTAAATCATGCGGGGCACATTTATCGATACCACTATCGATCCGGCGCTGGCCGAGTATGTGATAAACCGCCTGAGGCGTCATACGCTGAAAAGTGACATCGTCACCGCTGCGTATGCGGGTAAAGAGAGGCCCTTCCTGCTCGCCCCGGATCGTATCCGTCCATGTATGAATGCGTTGCCAGACATTTTCAGGCATAAACGCCAGGCGTTCTTTATTTCCCTTACCCTTCACGATTAAAGCCTGCTCTTTATACAATATGCTGGCGTAATCCAGTTCAACCACTTCGGAACGGCGCAGCCCGCAACCGAGCATGACCGCCAGCATAGCGGCATCGCGCGGTCCTTTACAGCCCGTATCCTGTTCACAACTGCGGAACAAGGCACGAATTTCTTCCGGCGCCAGTGCACGACCACGGGTAAGGCGGCTTCCCCGCACCGCGCGCACCGTCAGGATCTGCTGATAACTCTCCGTATCCATCTGCTTCATCATCCACGCCTCACGGGCGGTCCCTTTCAGGGCAGATAAATAGGTGTTGATAGTGGCAGGTGCTCTGCCGCTGACCTGCAGCATTTCCAGCAGACCGCGAATATGGTGTCGGCGCAGGCTGCCCCAGGCGCAATTCTGCAGAGAGGTAAAGCCGAGCATGCCTGCAACAATGTTCAAAAAAGATTTCATCGTCTGCCGGCTGGCGGCAGACGAGAGACCAATAAGATAGGCCTGGGCCGGGTTCAGCGACGTGGTGCTGTTGATGGCCGCCAGAGCATAAGCATCCTGGGTATCTGCTGACGACAGCGTATGTGAAAGGAAATTGTCATCGACAGAATCGGTCATTTTTACCTCTGAGCAGATAAGGCATGTGGTCTATGGTATACGCACAATCTGGGAATTATCACCTGTACGGCCTCTTACCGTAAAGCTACTTTCTCAAAGAGACATTTTAATAAGTAACCAGTTTTCAATGCACTTCTGAAACGTCTTCCAGTAGTCCAAAAAAAGTCAGGATGAAAATATGACCTGCGGTGGCGCTGCGTGAAATCGGTATGAATTCAAAGACTAAAGCGCTCAGGTTATTATTCTACGTTGTCTGCAGGCATGGAGCGCATTTTCCCTTGTCTGCTCAGCGAAAACCAAAGGAATAAATCGATCAGCTGCTGATCCGGTTTCGACCCGTTTCTAGGCTTTTCTCCCATACGCGGAGAGTAACTTAGACAGCCGGGAATAAAAAGGGAGTGGTGCGTTCCGGGCCGGTTATTTTATTTAAACTACTGTCATTAGATATTATGTTTAAAATGTGCAAATGAGATTATTGAATGTATGTATAGGCTTCCTGTAGTGGTCAACAAAAACTGGCCACCGCTTTAGAGTTTTTCCAGTGTAGTGGCTCACTTTAATGTGTATCTTTTTTGCTACACATTGAATTTACATGCTACATAAATGTAAAGCAAGCGCATACAGTACTCGTTTTTATTCGGGCACCAGGCATTCAGCCAAAAGCCTATATGCAGCCCACTTTTTCCCATGTGGCAGCTAATGCAACTGATATTGCATTTCGAAAGCAAACTGCACACTATTCATGTTCATTTTATGACTTAAAGCAAAGAGAAATCATTCTGCAGAAAAAATGCCCACAGCTAAGCGCCTTAGTGGCTATATAGTAAAATGGAATGTACTAATTCAGCAGGAGTCAGGCCAAATTCAATTTCGTGACATATCTATGGCTTTTCAGATTCCGGCAAAAAATTACATCGAGACGCGACTTAACTTGGGTGTTCTGGTTTAGAAAGGCTGCATGTTTACCCTGCGCATAAGTTTACGTAATAGAAATGGAGGCGCGTAAAATGAAACTATTTGCGTGATCACGTATTCTTGAGCTGGAGAGTAATTGGTTCATATGTATCAACCTCATCTAAATTATCAAAATAATTTAAAAAAGCACGTGGGAGAACATAACCAATCTCGTAAAAATGTGACTTATCCAGGCCAGTTAATTGCAGGGGGAAAGGGATATACCCCTGCTCTGACTGCAAATGATAAAGCTCAATTCTACTGAGTATCAAGATTTCATTTTCAGTCACTTCTGGTGCGAAAGTTTGGCAGTTGTAAACGTTCCTGTGCCAGTTTAAAATGTTTTTTTGCCAATGAGAAAAGGTCCCTCCCCCGTTTTTTAAATATTCCTTGCTCATAATAACTCCAATGTTTTCAATTGTGTGTACAGCTAGGTAACGTGGAGTTGCTGACTTTAAAGATTTAAACCTCTGAGAGGTTTTGAAGCCAGTCGTGGATATCAGGCAGGGTAACTTATTTAGGCTGTAAAATTCATTCCAATCCTTTTCACTTACAGTGTCTTTATAATCACAATGAACTGTGTATATCATGTTTTCTCCTGTTAAGAACTTCTAGTAACTTTGAGTGTCATGGTTTTATGAAAAATGGTGATTTAAAATCATGTAATCGGGCGCAAAGGATGTTTATAAAAAATAATCTAATTATCATCTTAACAGTGTGCCCGATGAAAATATTATTTATTTTTAACTAAATCTATAATTCCTGAAAAATGAAAAATCGTACTGAGTTCCCTAACTTGGGCAGAACAAATAAGTTCGCCAACCCCAGCCTTAAGTAACTCAGTCATAACTTTCTCATTACGACGAACTTCACCACAGACAAAGGTATGGACTCCATACTGACGCGCACACATTACTACACGGCGTAACAGACGGATATTGGCATTGCTCGCAGGTAAAACAGATAAAGCTTGATTGTTTCTGCACACACCATTAAAAAGCGAAAACAAATCAGACGTACCAATGGCCATAAAGTCAACTTTATGAGTTTGGAAAAGCGCATCGAGCTCTTCGGCCAAAGCTGGCACCTCTAAAGTGAAGCCTAGTTCGACACTCTCACGCTCGATTCCTGCAGCTTTTACTAAATCAACAAAATTACCGTACTCATCTATTGTTGAAACAAATGGTGCACTGATTTTGATTTTTATATCAAATTCATCCTGAAAGCGTCGGATTGCAGCCAGTTCAGGCGCCCATTGTTCCATAATACGCGGCCCACGGACACCTAAATCAGGATTCATTTCAGCAGGAACCTGAATGCCAACTTCAGATAATTCAGCTGTAGTAAGATCGGATAATACACATCGAATACTTGACCAATTTTGCTTGCCTAACTTAACTAGCTGCTCGTACAAGTATTTTTCAATAACCTCCGGGTTATTATAAGCGCCAGCATCCTGACTGAACAACTGGAAAAGGCAGAATTTAAATCTGAAGTATCCTAATGAATTAATACCAAAGCGACGGTATGTAGATAAATTTCGATTATTCAATACCGAGCAAATAGCACTAATAGGAACGCCTTCCTTTAATTCTTTAATGCCATCCTTATTAATGATGCATCTGCTGGTCTTATCAAATTCACGCTCGTTATAGACAACTAAACCAATACCAGATTCATGTAGCATTTTTCTTGCATGATCGGAGAACTCACCTTGGGTTACTACGACCGAGCCAACAGATGGTTTTGCAATAATCTTACTGGCGATTGAGCAGTCAAGGCGAGTTGTAAAAAATATATGCTCTGCACCCTCGGTCAACTCGTCAAGAGAATGAGTAATTATGCCTACCGTTTCAGGTTCCGGCGTAATAATCATTTTACCAGAATGTTGATAAGTTGACTGCATATCCAAGATGTCTAAAATAGCCATTTTGAGCTCCAGAATTTAGGTGTTTTCTTAATTTACAATTGTCAGGGATTCGCCATTCAGGATACGATCGGTTGTGGCAAGAATTGCTGCACTATAACCTAATGTATTATGAACATAAGCCTGCAGTGTCACTTCAGTAATATCGCCAATACTTTTAGCTGAAATATGCTGCTCTGTCGCAATCAGTACTAAGCCACAAGGCATGCTCGCATACGCCTTTGAACCGATTGGATTACTAGTGACATGAATAAGAGAAGGTTCTTCTGATTCGATCCTGCGAGCGACATGAATAAGCTTATCTATATTCACGTTCAGGTTCTTTAGAAAAAAACGCTGTATCTGATAACCGGGCGGTTGGGTCAACACGCGCAGAGAAACGGTGTTAACGCTGGTTGCGGGTTTGAATCGCTGCATAGATGTGGCAACCTGCGAAACCCCTGGCCGTAAATTATCTCTGGGATCTTCTGTTCTGGAGCCCGTCCGGTTAGTACCAAAATTAGAGGATGCCGTATCGGGATGTACAATATCAACTTCTGTATGCAGCAACACATCCTGTAATAGCACACCGTTATCGGAACAGTAATCAGCAAGCACACGTAATCCCGTGGTCCAGCCGACACACTGGCAACTGCCCATTGCAAAACTACCGGTCAGCTCGCTACCGATTGCTGACTGGGTAGCCAAGAAATGGCTGGCATCTGCGGATAATAGCGCTGGGTACAGCGCAGGAAGATCAGAGTTTTCTGCAACGCCAATCACGACTTTTGCAATATATTCAAGCTTTTCAAGATGGCTACGGGATCTGATGTGCCGGCGACTTGTCGCTAAAATTGCTAAATCAAACTTACCTAAATCTTCCAGGTCCGAATCAAAATCCCTGAAATGAATCCGGAAGTTATGCCCATTGATAATGATGGACGAACTCTCTTGATTGATTTTCACTTTATCGTACAAAGAAGGGTTCGCAAGAATGAGTCTCGCTTTGAGTTCATCCAGACTACTGCGATTATTAGCACCTACTCCCTCACTGACGATAGCATGGGTTAAAATATCAGTTACCGGATATTTTATTCCTCTCGTGGCAGACAGATATATGATATTTGATCCGATATCTGCTCCCATACCGACCAGCAGCACTTTTGCAGGTCCTTCTGAAGATACTTCAGGGCCTAGCACAAATTCATCACTATTGAAATTATTCATTTGATTATTATTTTTTTGATTGTAGATCATAATGTCACGTTCCCCATACGCTGCCTGATCACTTCTTTGTATGTATCGAGGTCAGTGATAAGTGAAGGGAAAAGGGTCTTCAGGCGTTCGGTTGGAAACCTTCCAGGTCTGACCAAGTGGGGAGGGTCAAATGAGAAGTCAACGACTGTATTACTCTGAAACGGTCCGGCGGCATCATCCCAGCCGATAGGGCCACCATCGATAACAAGGTCAGCATGGCGACCAAGATCGCTGATAGCTTGTTCACGGGTTACCTGATGACCACCGGTACCAGAAATATTAGACGATGTCAGAGCAATGGGCCCATATTCGCGGCCAATCTCATACATAGGGCTCATGCCGTGGCAGAACAGGCCAACAGTTGGTGCACTCATGGTCATTTGCTCAGGAAATGATTCTGAAACTGACGATTTGAAGAATATTGGTGTGGTCATACCCAGAAGCAGCTCAGCGATAAGTTCATCAGAAAATGTTGATGGAATTTCTGCATATAATCGGGCATCTTCAGGCCGTCCAATACCTAATGTCAGAGGTCCAAACTTAGTGCGTTCCTTCATTTCAAAGATTCGTGCAATTCCCTTCTCACTGGTTGCAGAACAAAAAACACCATAGTTAGTAACGCTTGGTGCAACAATTACGCCATCATTTTTAAGTAATTCAAGTGCGTAATCATGAGTCGATTTATTATATACTCTGATATCCATCCTAGTTCCTTTTCTCATAAATTTTATAGATGTTTAAAATGGTCTTTCTGTATAAAATTTTTTTTCATACATAGCATCATCATTTTCTATTAAAAATTCTCTTTCATTACGTGGGACATTAGCTCTAAAGCTAACCCACAAAATGATTATGACTGAAAGTGCTCTTCCGTAATGCTCAACATCATGCCTGAAACGCTCAAATACAAAAACTCATAATCATTTTGAAACAGAGATGGAAAGATATTTATAAGGAAGCATGACGCTAAATATGGTAAGAATGATGTGCACTGAGTGATTTTTGAACTAGGCATGGCAATACTATGTAAATAGACCCGTTTTAGTTCCATGCACTTTTTGAGATCCCGGCCAAATAATGGTGCTGCCGGTATTCCTCCGGTGTCATATTGTTCAGCGATTCATGCGGACGTTCACAGTTATATTCCGACAACCATTTTTCCGTGGTTTCCCGCACTTCATTCAGTGTTCTGAACAGATAAAAATCGAGTATTTCTGTACGGTATGTCCGGTTAAAGCGCTCAATGAAAGCGTTCTTTGTCGGCTTACCCGGCTGGATAAACTCCAGTTTTATTGTATGTTTCTCTGCCCATTCAGCCAGCGCCAGAGAGATAAATTCCGGACCATTATCCATGCGAAGCATGGCCGGATAGCCGCGGTTTGCCGCGATCCTGTCGAGTACACGGACCACTCGCTGAGCTGGCAGATTCAGATCGATTTCAATCGACAACGCCTCACGGTTAAAGTCATCAACGACATTGAACGTGCGAAAACGACGGCCACAGACCAGGGCATCATGCATAAAATCAACAGACCAGCTCTGGTTCAGCGCTTCCGGCGTGGCCAGCGGTGAGGGGTTGCGCACCGGCAACCGTTGTTTGCCCTTACGACGAAAATTCAGCTTCAGCAGACAGTAAATACGGTGGAGCCTTTTGTGATTCCACGAGTATCCCTGCCGCCGCAGAACCTGGAAAAGCTTCGGAAAACCGTATCGTGGGTATCGTTCAGCCGCTGCCTGCAGGGCGGCAATAACGGGTTCATCACGCGTGGTATCCGGGCGGTAATGGTAAACCGTTCTGCTCAGATCCAGACTCCGGCAGGCCTGACGGATACTGAGTCCGAATGTCGTTATCAGATGAGTGACCAGCTCACGCTTAAAGGCTGGTTTTAAAGCTTTTTTTCGATAACGTCTTTCAGCGCCCGGTTCTCAAGGCTCAGGTCGGCAAACATCTGTTTGAGACGTCTGTTCTCGTCCTCAAGATCCTTTATCTTTTTAATATCAGAAGCTTCCATGCCGCCATATTTAGACTTCCAGTTGTAGTAAGTCGCTTCAGAGATACCGGCCTCGCGGCAGACATCTTTAACAGTTCGTCCGGCTTCAACCGACTTAATCACGGCAATGATCTGATGCTCAGTAAAACGGGCTTTACGCATAGCGATCTCCTTCGTTGGCAGAGTGAGTATGCCGGAAGATCTCTAAATGTGAATGGCACGATTATGCGGGAGACTTACAACTAGACTTCCGTAATAAAAGATGGTTAATATCTTTCGGTTGAAGGTTTTTTTGTTTTTCTTTTAGAGAAAAATAAGCCAAACTAATAAAACCCTCATCATTCTATATTGCTTTAAGAGAAATCTTTATACTGTAAGGAGCATGAATTCACTGAAGAAGGATCTAAGCCAAAATGCGAAGTAAAGTTTCTTGAGAAACAGGAGGCAGAGCTGTATCCGCACTCAAGCGCTATAACTTTGATTGATTTATCAGATGTTTTTATCAATTTCAATGCAAGCTCCATACGTGTATCACGTATTAATTGACGTAATGAAGTCCCTTCCTGTGCTAATCGTCTTCTTAAGGTGGCTCCACTTACATGCAGATCTTCTTCAAAATCAGATGAACACCAGTCACGAGTAGGGTTTGCAATAATTAAACTTTTGATTTTTTTACTTGCATTTTTTTTGCTGGTTGGAGTTTTTTTACTGTCTTTATGCTTGATTGCAAGTGAGAGATTGATGAGCGAGTGATGAATGATTGAACAGTCAATTTCGCTGGAGTCGGTTGCTAAAATAGAAATCAAATTTATCAGAAGCATCAGGCTCGGTATTATTCTCTTTGATTCATTGTTAGCTACACAACACTTAACCGGCTGATAAGGCATTGCTTTAACTTTGCAGCTTATCTCTTCTAATACATCTAGTGGAACTTTCAAAAACCAGGCTTTATTAATTGAAGTATTGTTCATGTGTTTGCTTCCTTCCATATCGTAAAAGATAAATTATCATTATTTTGCAAATAACAATTCTAAATTTAATCTCAACTGGCAGAAGAGTTTTTTTATTTTAGCGGCGGTTATTATTGTTGAATTTACTCTCTTTGCAAGAGTCCTGCAGTAGTACAGAACTCCCCTTTAAGGCATACCTCTCAATTTTAAATGATTATACTGTATATTCTCCTGAACTACTTACCTGCATTCAAAAAACGAAGCATTTCTGTATTAATTTCATCTGCTTTTTCAAGCAAGGGTATATGTGAAGCATTATTCAGGATTTTTAACTCCCCTTTGCGGGCCTGAGCAAGCTGTCGTGCTGCGGTAGGGGTTGCAACGATATCTTCTTCACCTACGATAACCAGAACCGGAAGGCCTTGTTTGCATGTTTTATCTGGGTTTATCTTTGCCAGCGCATCAGCACATCCGGCGTAACCTTCTGATGAAGTACTATATAACATTTGTTTCATACCTACGGCTGAAGGAGTTTCTCTGAACTGCGCAGTTACCCAGCGATTAAATATTTCATCAACGTATGGATTGAGACCCTCAGTTCGTATATTTTTTGCCATCGAGACCCAGAATTCTTTAGACACTGGTGCAAGATAGGTATCAATCAGGATAACAGAGTTCAGAATTTCAGGTACATTATCTGCAAGGTGTTGAGCAATTAAACCGCCGATTGAGACACCTGCTATAGAAAATGATTTGATATTGAAGTAATCAATTACGCTAAGAACATCATTTGCCATATCTTCAATCGTAAATGGCTCAGCTGAAAGTTCACTCAATCCATGTCCGCGCATATCAATAGACAGTACCCTGTAACTTTTCTTCAGAACATTAACCTGCTCATCCCAGATATGAAGGTTTGTACCTAGCGAATGAAGAAGCACCACAACCGGAGCATTTACATCCCCGACAATATTAACATGAATAACCATTTTTCTAGGTTTGATGAACATTATAAATCCTTAAGGATGCTCGTTTTAATCAATGCATTTTAAGAGTATTAGCTTTAAACTCACACTTTGCACTAGCTGGTTCTGACTGGTAAAACAACAGGCTTTGGTTTTTTGTATCTGAGGTATAGGTTATTAAGGATCAAGGCAGCTCCGGTAATACAGGCCCCTGTAACTTCTGCAGCCCCAGGTATCACTGTTGTCATTGCAGAGATACTGAAGGCTGTGATAGGGACGATATCCATGAAAAGGACTCCGTTCATAGGAGTAAGGATTTTATTGCCTATATTCCAGCAAAGAATACCTATAAAGCTTGCAATTAACGCCATATAAGCAACATGAGGTGCGATTGTAACAAGCGCGCTTGAGGTAGGTATCGGTAAAAACCCTGAAAGATAGAATATTGCATTTAAAAAAATGATACTGCATACACCCAAGCAGGTCGTCAGTGTTGTATACTTCAACGGAGACCATTTAGGAAAAAATGAAGCGCCAATTGTGTAAATCACCCAGCAAAACACACCGATAATAATCAACGCGTTTGCTTTATAATTCCCTGGTGAGTCAAAAAGCGTACTGTAATGACCTTTCGTTATTACTGTAATCACACCAAAAAAGGACATAACTATCAGGCCAATTGATATGCTTGGCGGAGCTACCTTTTTTACTAACCAATTAACAAGAATGCCTATCATTGGCATGGTTGCCATCATAATCGATGCTGTCAATGCACCATCTTTCCCAGCCATTTGCTGACCTAAAAAAACAAAGAAACCAAATCCGACAAAAGCAATTGTACCTAATAACCAGGCTAAGCCAATACGTTCACCTTTAAAGCTGAGGCCTGACCTTCCTTCAAGCATCAGCAGTGCGATTATTAGGGCAATTCCGGAAAAGCCATAGCGAAGGGTGGTGAAGGTGTAGGGGTCAATATAGGTCAGGGCGCTGGTCATAATTGGAAACCCAGCGCCCCATGATAATGTGGCGATTAGACAGCATATTACGCCTGTAGAATATGTACTTTTCATTTTTTCAATCTCATTAAAAATTATTAAATGAATACATTGATTTTGCAAGTCAGATTTAATTGCTTGATTATTTACAATGCATCCACTGTAATAGTAAAGTTACGTCTTCTAAACTCATCGTTCAGTCATGAATTTTCCGGCTTTTGCCCAGTGTTCCTTGGGGACTTCAATAATCAGGACGTCCAGACTTTCCGGTTTGCAGTTGAGTGTTTCAACAGCGACCCGTGTCACTTCACTGGCAAAGCTACGTTTTTGCTCGGGGGTGCGCCCCGGCGGCATCTCTAAACGAATAATAGGCATTTTATATCTCTTATATCAGCCCCCGAAATGGGAGCAACCACAACATGATTACTTAATGCGTATTAATGATAAATATGTGTTAAGTTATAGATGTTTAAACCAATAGGTTCATAATCATGGATAAGCTTGCTGGAATGGAGATGTTTGTACGGGTAGTGAATTGCGGCAGCTTCACTGCTGCTGCTGATGCTTGCGGCGTATCGGTTACCATGGTTGCTAAACAGATAAGAGCGATTGAAGAACGTCTGGGAGCGCGTCTGCTTCACAGAACGACGCGCCGGCAACAGTTAACGGAAGTGGGACAACTTTACTACGATCGCTGTCAGCGTGTACTTTCAGAGTTTTCATTAGCTGAAAATAGTGCATTAGAGCTTCAGTCCTCTCCCCGGGGGTTGGTCAAAATGTTAGCGCCTATCAGCTTTGGCTATCAGTTTTTAGTTCCTGAGCTAAGCGTATATATGTCAATCAATCCTGATGTAGACGTTATGTTAACACTTGAGAACCGGATTTCTAGCTTTAGTGAGGGGTCTTACGAGCTTGCTATCCAGGTTGGCAATATAAATGAGCCGGGCATTGTTGCAAGGCCCTTAAAATCCTACCGCAGAATTATGGCTGCATCCCCCCGTTATCTTAGTGTTCACGGTATTCCTAAACACCCAGGTGAACTTATAAACCATAGTTGCCTTGGAATTTCTTACTGGCTTACGCCTAACCGATGGGATTTAATAGGACCTGACAATCAGCTTTTCAAAGCTTCGGTCAAAGGCCGCTTTATGTCTAATCAGGGAAACGCGCTCAGAATAGCAGCACTTAATGATTGCGGGATCGTTCTCCAGCCGGAATCAATTTTACTGGGTGATATTTTACAGGGTAGCCTTGTGCATATTTTACCCGAATGGTCTTATAAATCGACTCCAATGTATCTGACTTATCAGCAGGATTGCCGTCCATCAGCCAAATTACGCAGCTTGATAGACTTTTTAATAGAGAGGTTTGGTGCTGAATAATCCAAACGGTACCTCAAACAAGTCAGGGGGAACGAATAATAAAAATAGGTCATTACCTTCACCTTTCTAAATTAAAAAGCTGTTCGACCTACCCGATTATTCGGTCTCATACTCTGCATTCGGTATTGTGTAAGAATGCAGTCGATATGCAATTTTACGCGCTTTACGGTGTTCAAACCATTCTGCGGCGCATGCTGGCTTCGCATCATTCCCAAGACATTCAGCTCAGGATTGCTGAGTTTCAAGATAGTGGCCAGACTACCTGTTTACGCTTAAAGTGTAGTGGTTTACTAAATTTAGCATCTTTAACAAATGATCGCGCTACGTGAATTCTGTTGAAAATCCGATGTGATTCCTACAAAGCGTAAAAATGTGGCCGGGTATACCCAAATGTCATAGGGTAACTCCCCCCTGAAATCCCCTAATGTCATTATCTATATGTCATAGGTATGATTGTCATAACCTAAATGCCATGGGGCAGTTCGTCCTTAGGGCATTCTTGTGAGGTATTGATGCCGAGGACGTGTTGCATGGCTGCGTAACGTTTTGCAGGCTCGATCAGTCGATTGAAAAAGAACAAGTAACGCGCTTAATGCTGGGTAATTTCCGTTTTCCAAACGGCCCCCTATTGAGATACAGTTTTTATGAAAGTAACCGCTTTCACGTTCATGGCCAATACATCATTCTATGGCTTTTAACTTCGGCTACAGCTCAACAGGCCTATGAAAATGTATTGGGATGGGCTGCTAATGGGATACTTATATAATGGTTAGAACAGTTCATATTTATTCGACAGGTAGTTGTAACCAGCAAAAACGCGAAGGCTTTGCACGAGTACTGATAGAGCGGGAAAACAAGAAAACGCCGATGACATTTCACTATCAGGACACGACCTCAAAACGCAGCTTAATGCAGGGATTGATAGATGGTGTCCTGCAGCTTGATGAACCTTGTCATGTAGTGTTGGTTACATCATCACCGCTTGCCCTTGAAAAGGCCGCCGCAGGTGAAGGTCCAAATCGGGACCTTATTTACGAGCTGTATCGTGTTCTGGCAGCGAAAGGCTGCACGTATGAGTTTAATTTTCGCGAAGGGCAGGGAATCGAATTAAACAAATACATTCAGGCCGACTCGAGTTAACGTCATGCAGTTGACAGGCTGGCGAGCAGTGCGCAGTCAGCCTCTGTATGCCGCACAGCGGCATGAAGGTGCCATCCGGTGCGAAATGTCACCCTGCAGCTGAACGGCGCCGGTAGCGCGGCGCAGCCGCTCTCAGACGCTTATACAGCACAAACCCAACCACGCCCTGCGAGACGCCGTTAAGCAGCGGTCTGTTAGCGATTCAGAAGTCTGACGGTCGGAGACAAAAGAACCTTTCAGCGACACTACCTACAGCAACACCGATGTGTTAGTTACAACACCCATTTATCAGCCACTGCAGTACCGGCCCTGCGGGCCGGCGCGGCGGGGACTGTTCAGTGGGGGCAACCCTGCTTCAGGTACGGCGCAGGTCTGGTCCGGGTGGAGTTTGGTGCTTCATGTTTTGCTCGATTCGGGGGGTAAAATGAAAGTATTATTGAATGTTGTAACTAATTGCTCTTTCCCGCCGGTAAACGGCGGGAGCTACTTGAGAATATGAGCGGCGCGGCAAGCGAAGGAATTAAGCTTATCCACGTAAAATGCCTGCATGAACACCTTATTTATTATTTTGATTATTTCTTTCTGACGTTAGTCAGGATTGTTTTGCGCGTAGCCGTGATTGTGTATGCCGGTAAGCTCAGAATATTGATTGCGGGTAACTGTGGCTAAAAAAAACGGTGCCACATTTTTGGCCTCGTTTGCGGTTTTGCGGGAGCATATACCGACGCAGATTCGGACATTCCGGGAGCGGCACAAACGACTTTACCGCCAGTTAAGGCGGTAAAAATAGCAGGGGTGTCAGTGAACGATATCAGGTATTTCGGAGAGCGCGGGCTCATAGTCGAGGCCCAGCTCCAGCTGTCGCAGACACTTCCAGACCAGGCGGTCAAAGTCTTCAGGTGAAAGATTTCGCCATACGTGGGCCGGACGCGTGCACAGCAGCTTGGCCATCGCGTTACGCCTGTCATCGAGTGGTAACTTGCTCAGGCGCTTGCGGCGCTTCTGCTTTGACGCCTTTTCACGGCGGCTTATCAGCGTGGCCATGCGCATGTTTTCATACCAGCGCCGGCGTGCGGCGCGAACGGAAGCATGCGTGCCCGGCTCAATGATGCCGTCGGCCTCAGCAGCGAGCCGCTCATTGCGCTCCGCCAGAAATTTGTCCATGTCGATACCGCAAAGCTGCCAGAACCGGTCAGTCAGCACGATATGGCGCGGCATGCAATAACCCGTCATGGGGTCCATTTCCAGGTCCGGTCTTTCAATCAGGCCATAGCGCTCCCATTCCTCAAACAGGCGGGAAAGCCGGCTGGGTTCAACGCGCGTTTTCGGAATAACGTTGCCCTGCTCATCTTTTGGGCTCAGCTCGTCAGCCAGTCTGCTGCCGTTGAAGGTAACCACAGACGTGGCCAGATCTGCGCGCTGAACGCACAGCGGCCACATGGCGTCATACAGTGCCTGTTTTTCCGGACGGAAATCACGTTTTCGTCCTGCGACGTCGCGCAGCAGGACAAAATAGGGATGGCGGGACATGCGCTGGCGCAGCGTCATTTTACCCGTGCGCTTGTCTTTCACTACAAGCCGGCTCATGGCGTGCCCCATCTGCCCGGGCAGGCGCCGGTAGCCCTCTGGCGCAAACCACTCCGGATTAGCGCATTTGCATGCTGTGGAATGATCGCCACGGTGGCGATTATCAGGCCGGCTAGCCTGTTGAGACGAAGTGAGGTTAACCACCCCGCCCTACGCTTAAATTGCACAGCAGGAGTACGCACAGAACAAATTGTCTTTTTCCGGGCATAATTCTATACTCCCCGCATAGAGCAATCGTTCTATGCGGTTCTCTAGGGCCCCGGTAATCTTGTCCTGTCGCCAAACTAGAAAGATTATCGGGGTTTTTTCTTTTCTGATTTGGTTATACCGCCTCAGATCCCTGCCACCTTATGGTGTGGCCAGCCATCAATCCTTAACTGTCCGTAATCTATCACTCAGAAACGCTTTCGGCAATAAAGTCACCCCGGTTACAGCAGTTCGCTGTTCCGCGCTTCAGCCTCAATCATCATTTCAAGCAGGTCGGCCTGCGTTATTCCCTTTAACTCACAAAGTTTTACCAGAACCTCTTTCACTTCCGGCCTGACAAAAACGTTGATCTCTTTATGAGTTTCACGTTTCCTCGCCTTATAGGCGCGAACGCGATCCTTATGAGGAGTTGGCTGCTCTCTGTTACGGGTGCGTTTCTTTTCGGGAGCTGATGTTACTGAATCACGGGGGCTCATGCTCCTACCCTGCTGCAAAATAAGACTTTCCGCAGCATATCATAAGCCTAATCAGTAATAAGCCTTAATTGTGATGCTTCACAGCCGCTGGCGAACGGGCTGTTTCGGCGTTACGAACGGGTAATACGTTATGTCAGCCTTCATTCACTGCCCGTATCCCTGCGTAAATGCCAGGGTTGCAGGCAGCCATTGGCCAGATCCGGCATATTCTCCGACAGGACAGGCATTCGCATTGGTTTCTCCAAGGGTCGTGAGCGTACGGGATTTTCAATCCTGGACGC
Organism: Pantoea alhagi; assembly: GCF_002101395.1. Classification (NCBI taxonomy): domain Bacteria; kingdom Pseudomonadati; phylum Pseudomonadota; class Gammaproteobacteria; order Enterobacterales; family Erwiniaceae; genus Pantoea; species Pantoea alhagi. The sequence goes on from NZ_CP019707.1 coordinate 29,583, forward strand.
GAGGGACCGGCCAACCGCAGGGCGGCAGGCCGTTTGTTCAGTCTGCTTTGCCGGTTACAAGCACGTTCATCAGCCCTAAATCTGAATATGCGTAGCGCAGCAGCTGCAGACCGGCGAAGAACACTGCCGTGTTCAGAAAGGGCAGCAGCCACAGGCTCATGTTGTGCATGGCCATACCGGCCAGTGGTGGCATGATAAGCGCGCTTACGCCCGTGGACACAAACACAGCGGTCAGGTTTCGCCCGCGTGCAAAGCGTCCTTTTTCACGTCTCACCAGCTGCGGGTGCAGCAGAAGGGTCACGGGCATCATGCCAGGGCGGCTCTTCATTTCCCGGATGCGTGCCGTTTCGGTGACCGTCAGGTTATGAATATCTGAGAAACCCTGAATAAATGCCTCCACCACGCTCTGCACGGCTTTACTGCAGCGGGGCTCGCCGCCCCCCTTACTCCAGCGTCGAAGCAGCGCGCCTTTAGCCCTGAATTCAGGCAGCCAGGCCATCAGCATCATAAGGGAAACGGCCGCAGTGGCCGCAATCAGCAGTAATGTCATAGGGTCTACTCCAGCGTTTTTTGGGGTTTATGGCCAAACTCCGGCTCGGGTTCGCTGCGCTCATGGCGCATCACGTTTACTTCATCATTCATCATCGTGGCGCGGTCTTCCCGCTCCGGCGACAGGTCATGGTCGCGGTAATCGAATGCCTCCTCTTCACGCAGCTCTTCCAGTGCCGCCGCAAGCGCAGCCTCGCGTTCGCTGTCCCTGTCATCCGGTGCGCTCCGCGCCTCATCGGGCATGACGGGTTCCGGCTCTTTCTCCTCCTGCTCCTGTGCCGCTTTAACGGCTTTCTCCAGCGCCTCGGCCTCGCGACGGTCCAGCTCCTCACCGCCCGCCTCTGCAGTTGCCGGCGTATTCCTGTCATCGTGACGCTCACTGTGTTCAGCCGCGAGCACCACCGGGCTGTCCGGGTTGTCCTTCATCAGCTGCAGCGCCTCAGCAATATCCGCGGCTTCCAGCACCTTTCCGTGTTTCTCCCCACGCTGCAGTACGATGCGGCTGCCGTCCGCTGCCCCTTCATAATGGGCGGCAGAAAAATCCACATCTCCGCTTGAGGGCGACACGGGAACGTGCCAGTTGCCCCGCTGTCTTCCGTGCTCGTTAATAACCGGCCAGAGCATCTCCGGCGTTTTACCCGCCATAAACCGCGCATCCGCCGTCAGGTCCTCGTCAACCCGGTCCGCCAGTCGCGTCCCGGACACCGGCAGGCTTTTCTCCCATGCCTGCACCTCCCGTCCCGCACGCACGTCCTCCGCCCGCATCAGCACGTCGTGCACCGTCTGGCGCCGCCCGCTTTTGCTTTCAACCCGGGCGGCCCAGCCGGACAGGTTGTCGAAGTAGGTCTGAACGTGCTCTTTTGCCCTTGAGAGCTGCACATAGGTGCTGTCCAGGGCGGCCATCATTTTGCGCGCCCCCTCTTCCCCGAACAGGCCAATCAGGTATTTTACTGACGCGCCCTGCGAGCTGTAGGTGGTGACGGCGTAGCCGTAGTCCAGATGACGGTCGGCGTAACGCGCGGCCGGCTCAAATGACAGCTGACGGTCGCCGGTATCAAGCGTGATTTTTCCGTCCGCCGCAATGCCTGACACCACACCCATGTCGCTGGCGCGCAGGTTGCGGTTGCGGTCGGTGGCCGTCAGGCGGATTTTTTCACCGGTGCTGATTTCCCTCGTCACCTCCTCAAATACCGCCACCTCTTCCTTGCGCAGTTCGGCAGGTCTGACCCAGCGGTCAGCAGCGCCGTCAAGCCCGGCCATGCGCACCACGCCGCTTTCCGCGTCTGTTTTGCCGATCCGGTAATACTGTTCGCCCCGCTTAACCACTTTTCCCTCCTGCTCTTCCCAGAACGCCTGCCGCCCGAGGTCGGCATTACTGTTATTAACGCGCATCAGCAGCGGCAGCGTGACACCGTCACCCAGCGAGCCCTGCTCCCGAAGGCGCGCATGCACCGCCTCATTTATGGCCTGGCGATCGGCATTGAGCTCCGTCACGATAAGCGTGTTGTCACGCGCCTCCGCCGTGCGCCCGCTGTAATCGTCCGCAATAAGGCCGATGAGGTCCGGGCCCGTTTTCTCATCCGGACCGGTCTCCTCTTTCTCCATTTTGCTGCCGTCCATCGTGCTGCTTTCCGGCACGTAGGCGCCCGGCTGGCGCGGCACGCTCTGCGGGCTGGTTTCGGCCGTAATCCGCACCGCCTCACGCACGTTACCGGCAATAACGGCCTCCACGGCAGGTTTCAGCGCGGGGATCTGACGCACGATTTCCTTCATCACCGCGACATCGGCCGCGCTGCGTTCAAGCGCCAGTGCAAAGGGCGCACCGGACTCCAGCGATTTCAGCTGGTCCTGGTCACCGCTCAGAACGGCGCGGCCGCCGCCTTCGGCGATCACGTTCATCAGCGAGGCCATCTGGGCGTTGCCGTTCATGGACGATTCATCGATGACAAAGAGGGTGTTTCGGAAGTCACGCGCCTGCCCGGCGGCCTGCCACTGGCTGCTTTCGCTGAGAAAGCTGGCGATGGTCTGCGAAGGAATGCCCGCGCCGGAAAGCTCGCTGACGGCGCGGTGCGTGGGTGCCAGGCCGCGAATTTCCGGACCGTCCTCCACGGCTGCGAGCGCTGCCGCCACGGTGCGATACTGGGTGGTTTTCCCCACCCCGGCGTAACCCTGGATGGCGGTGAAGCGGTCGCGCGTGGTCAGGAAAAGGTTGCCTGCCCCGCGCTGGCCCTCCGTCAGACCCGCCGCCTTCTCCTCGCTCAGCCCGCCTGCCAGCAGCGGCTTCACGCTGTTTTTTCCTTCGGCGACGTGGCGCAGGATGGCCACCTCGTTTTCAAAGTTTTCACGCGAGATGTATCTGCCTGCCGCGCCCTGCTCCGCGCTGAGTTCAAAAATTTCGCCGCGCTGCACCAGGCGTGAGAGCTCCTCCTGCGCACGATCGGGGGTTATGCTGCGGTCTGTACTGATAACGTTAGCCAGCACCCGGACACCCGTGAACGTGACGTCCGTGCCGGCGGCTTTCTCAATGGCCAGGCGCATTACGCGCTCCGGCTGCGACATCCTGCGCGATTCCAGCTCGCGCAGCGCGTCGGACAGGTCGCTTTCGCCCGAGAGCGACTTAATGCCCTGCGTCACGCTCACCACCGGGCGGTTTTCCTCCAGCCGGCGGCCGATGGTGGCCTCGTCCAGCGGGGTGAAGGCGATGACATTTGAGCCGCTGCGGCGCAGCATGTTGACGGTCGCGTCGTTCACTTCCTTGCCCGCCACCACCGCCACCACGCTGCCCTCCGTGCGCCGCGTGGCACCAAAGGACTCTGTATAGGCGTAATCGGCGTACAGCGGCGCGTTGCGGTCCAGCTTCACGCGCTCGCCTTTTGCGTTTTCCATCAGGATGACGTCCTTAAACAGCCAGCGTCCCTCTTTCACACCGGTGACGGTCAGCCGCTCGCCGCTGCCGGCACGGCTGCCGAGCTCAGCCGTGGCGCGCAGCTGCTCGCCCTTTCGCAGCTCCAGCTTTTTCTCCCGGAACAGCCGGTAATGGCTGTCAATGCTGCTGATGCTGATCCCATGTTTCTGGCCCTTTTCGTCCGACACCGTCAGCAGGTTGTGACGCTCGCTGACGCCGGTAATGGTAAAAACCGACTTCTGCCCCTGCCCCTCGTGCTGCTCCAGCACCATGCCCGCGCGGTACACGCTGCGGTCGTTGCGGTTGGTGGCGTCCAGCCACACCGGCACCCGTACCGTGGCCTCACCCAGTACCCGTCCGAGCTGGCCCTCATCGGTGAGGATTTCCCGGGTGCGGGCCGTGAGCTGGTCGCGTGTGCGCGCGTTGCCCGCCTGCAGCGATACCGGACGCCCCAGCGCCTTTTCCTGGGCGTAGTAGCGCGCCGCCACGCTGAGCCGGTCTTCTACCGTGTCCTTCTGCACCATCGTCACGCGTACGTTTTCGGTTTTCGGGGTGGCGGTGAACTGCTTCACGCCCGCGCTGCTCAGCACGTCGGACGCAAAGCCCGCCGTTCGCCTGGCGTGCGTGTCGGTCACAAGCGTGGTGCCCTCCTGCTGCGCGGCCGCTTTCAGCACGTCGTGCAGCCCGGAGGTATTAAACCGCTCGGCCTCCGCGACCAGCACCAGCGGACGTGCCGGCAGCTCAGCGGTTTTCATCTCCTCCGCCGTCATAAGCATCACACCGGGTTTATCTCCGAAGGTGGCCTGCTGGCGCTTTCGCGCGGCCCCGTCGGCCGCCACCACGATTAACGGACGTTTGTTTTCGCCGGCCATCGCCATGATGCTGCGGTTCAGGTCGCTGATGAACTGCGTGCCGCCGCGCACATCGATGAGCGACACGGCACGATCGGCGTCAGCCACCTGCGCCAGCACGCCCTTTTCTCCCGCCGGTGCCAGAAGCCCGCCGCGTTTCTCCGCAAGACCTGCGGCCAGCTGCGCCAGGCGCGCCTCGTCGCGGACGTGAGCTGCGGTGGTGAATAACGTCTGGTTCTTGTCCACGGCGATCAGCTGACCGCGCCCGATGGCATTATCAATGGCACTGCGGGCCTGACCGTACACACCCGGTTCAACCGGGACGTGATTCAGCACGCTCGTCATCACGTCGTCGTAGGTCACGCGCACGCTTTTTGAGGACAGGCGATCAATCGCCTCGCGCACCGCACCGTCCAGTACGGAAGGCATGGCCACCTTTTTCTCTTCATTGGCGCTTTTTGCCTCCAGCGTCTGGCGGCGCGCCGCCACTTCCTGCCTGAACCTCTCCGCGTCAAAACCGGTACCCTTCAGCACTGACTGCCAGTGTTCGCGCAGCGTTTCGGGATCTTCAAAATGTTTGGCCTGCCGGGAGTCGAGCGCCGCCATGCTCTTTTGCTTCGCCGAGGCGTTCTCGCCGACCAGATCGACTATCTCCTGGCGGCGCGAGGAAAACGGCTTTACCGGCACGCCGGTGATGTCCCATTCGCCGCGCGGGCCGGTGTCTTCCGTCTGGTAGCCCGCCGGCTCAATAATGGAACGGAAATGGCCGCGATAGAGCGCGCCGATGCTGACCTGCTCGTTCCACACCACGTCGGTAAAGCCCTGTTTGCCGTTGATATCGGTGGAAAGGGTTTTCCAGCCGTTTTCCGAGAGCGTGGCGTTGGCGATGACCGCGTGCGTGTGCATCGCCGGGTCCAGGTTGCGGCTGGTATCGTGCATGAAGGTGGCAATCACCAGATTGCCGGTTTTCTCCATTTCCGTGATGCCGTCGGTCATGGTGCGCGTGGTGGCCAGCTTCTCCACCTCGTCCAGCGTGCGCCGCACCGCCTCTTTATGGGCATCCACCAGGAAGGTATCGCCGGTCACCAGCGCCAGCACCGACGCGCTTTTGGGTGCCGAGAACGTCAGGTCATAGCCCGGGCGGTGTCTGTTAACCCCACCCTCCATGCGGCGCATATCGGTGCCGTCCGGCAGCTGACCTTCCAGCACCGCCACAAAGGTATCGCGGTTTACCGGGCCTTCCAGGCCCAGGTTTTCCGCACCGGTGCCGTACCACTCCGTGGACTGCTCGCCGAGAAAGTAATAGTTGTCTTCACTGGTATAGTAGGCGCCGGCCTTGCCGGCGTTTTTGACTGAAGAGACTGACAGCATGATTCACCTCAGTTGCGGTCCAGACCAAAATCCGCGTGTTTATGTTTAACCACATCCATAACCTGCAGCGGCCGCTCAGTTTCGCGCTCTGAAACCGGTGCTGGCGCAGGGCTGTCGGCTGCAGGAGCACGTGTGGGATCAGCAACAGGCGGCGGTAAGGCGGTAACCCGGCCGCCCTTCTCGTCTGGCGCTGACTGCGCTGAGGCCGTTTCGGCGGGGGTTGTCGCGCTTTCAGCTGGCGCCGCTGCGCTCTGTGTACCCGCGGCGGCCTCAGCGCTGTCGGCTCCCTGCTCATCTGCAGCGGTTGCCGCCGCTGCCGCGTCGCCAAACAGCTTGCCCACAATCTGGCCCGCCTGGTTGTCGCTGGTTTCGCCCGCCAGCGTCGCCTCGATGTCCGGGTCAAACACATCTTCCACATCGCGGGGAATGCGCCCCTCAGCGATTTCGCGGTAGGCTCTCCAGGTTAGCTTCATGCGCACCACCGGCCACTCGCCCGGCAGGGTGATGTAGCACTCAAGGTCATTAAGGCTCTGCACGTCGGAATAGCTGACCAGGAACTCGTTCACCTCGTCTTTGGAGAACTGCACGCCGTCGCGAATGATGTCGATACCGTAGCTGTACTGATCCTTGAACTTCTTATGGCGCTGCTCGCCAATCTCCTTCTGTACCCAGTCCGCAATCGAGCCATTGGGCGCACGGTAAAAGACGCGGGTGTTCAGCAGGTCCCAGATCGATTTGGCCGCGTTGGTGCCGTACGTTTCTTCCAGCTGCGGGAAGTTCTGCAGGCCGGCGACGGTACAGCCGCCGAACTTACGGCCCTCCGCGCAGAAATCCGGCAGAATGGGCAGCTTGTGCAGGGACGGCAGCTCGTCCAGGAAGATCCAGATGCGGCGATTGCGGTCGGCCTTCAGGCCGAGAATGCCGGACATGGTCATGTAGAGCCACGCGCTCAGCAGCGGCTTCAGCGCATTGTGGTTTTGGCCGTCGCTGGAGATAAAAATCCACGGATTGTCGCCGCTTGCGTCTTCGGTGTGCAGCCAGTCGCGGATGTTAAACGGACGGCGCCCGCCCTGGTCGAGCCCCTGCAGGTAGCGCAGCGAGCGAACGTAGGTGGTGAGAATGGTGCGGATGGTCATCGCGGTTTTCTCGATGCTGCCGTCCACCAGGTTCGCCGCGTCTGTGCCTTCCAGGAACTGGCGCAGGTCCGCCAGACTGATGGACATCAGCTTTTTCAGCAGCTCACCGATGCTGCGGTTCTTTTCGCGTGCCATGCGACGGGCGGTAGCCACAAACAGCGAACGGGCCGACAGCACCCAGAACGGATCACTGCTGCCGCTGCTGTCGGGCAACAGCGAGGTGGCGAAGTTTTCAAATTCGCCCACCGTCCGGCACTCTTCCCAGAGGTCCCACGGTGCGCAGCGCGCATCGAACGGGTTGAGAATGAGATCTTTATCCTGACGGTAAAACGTCGGGATAAAGTTATTACCTTTGTCGTACACGATAACGCGATCGCCGCGCTCGCGAAGCTGGCGCAGAAGGTCATTCAGCGCGGTACTCTTGCCCGACCCGACGGTACCGTGCAGGCCAAAATTCTGCATCTCGGAGTCTTTCAGGATATGCAGGCCGCAGATGCTGAGCGGGGACATCACGCCGGCCTTTCTGAGCAGACGGTTCACGACAGCAGGACTTGTCGCGAGAATACGGCCGCCGGTAAGCTCGCTCTCGCGCTGTTTCGCGCCTTTGTTGCCCAGAAACCAGGTGATGGCCATAATGGCGGCGACGAAGGAGAACGCCGCAATGCCCCAGCCGTAAAACGCCGTGTCCTTGACGTGCTGGCCCATGAGCACAAAGTACGGATCGTTCATCACCTGCAGCGCCGTGTGTTTAAACGCCACCACCTCGCCGTTTGGCCGCTCAAAGTGAAAGGTCCAGCCGTTTTTTGACGTGCCACCGGAGAGCTTCGACAGCGGCATGATGAACCACTTAATCAGCCAGTAGGCGCTGCCGTGAATGAACTCCTGCAACGTGAGCCGCAGGAGCATCCAGGAAAAAAATATCAGCACAGAAAAAAGCACAACCCAGTAGGAGGCGATATTCATGATCTGCACAAACATGCCGATCATGTACTTCATCACCTGGCCGTCCTGGGTGAAGTCGCGGGCGTTGAGGCTCATTGAAAATCCTTTATGTGGAAACAGTGGTAAACGTGCAGAGCTGCGGACAGGCGAAAGCCAGGCAGATGACTGCGCGGGTTTAGTTACGGTGTGAACGTGCCCGGCTGGGCTGACGTGATATTCCGCCTCCTCCGCCAGACGCAGGGCGCGTCAGGCTGTGCGGCGGGCGGTCTCAGTGGTCTGAAACCTGAAACAGCGGCTGGTTAATCTGGTACTCGACAAACTGTTTTTCGGGGTCAGTCAGCGCACGAAAATGCGTGGAAAACCGGCGGATGTTGTTCATCAGGTTAGTGGTGTTGGTAAAAAACACCGGGCATACCGGGCATACCGCGCGTACTTCCTGCAATACAGGCTGGATGGTCGACGTAAACGCATCGAACTCCCCGGTTTCTTTCAGGTCGCTTTCAATAAGTTCCTCATGCTCAGTAACGGGACAGACGGTCACGCCCGGGTAGGCGTACAGAACACGCAGCGTGTCCGCGTAGTCGCGTACTTTGCAGTCAAAGGCGTCTTCCAGCGCCGGCAGGCGGTTGTTGCTGCGGGAGGGTGAAAGCAGCCGTTCAGGCTCCACGGTCGCGGCAGTATAGAATTCCGTCTGCTGCCGGATAATCCCGGCCGGGTCGGCGCGACGCCAGATAGCCGGTTCACGTACAGATGGCCTGTCGCCGGCATTCACAGTCAGGCGGGGCTGACAGGATGCGGGTATCCAGTTTTTCGTGAGGTCGGGAGCCTTATCCCGGAACGGCGTATTCCGGACGCCACTCCAGAGATGAATGACGTCCGTTGCCGCATCGTCTGCACCCACGATATGCATATGCACCCGGTGCAAAGACACATCGCCCTGCACAAACCAGCGGGTAATCACGGTAATATCCGTCACGTAATTGTCCGTATTCAGCAGAATGCCGTGAATGGCCTTACGGCCTTTTTTACGACAGACATAATGCAGGCGCTTATTTGGTGACGGGAACCGAACAGTAATATCTCTTTCAGCCTGAAGGTGCAGACCCAGCTGAGGAATTTCGATATCAATTAAATCAACAGAGATATTTGAGTAGTTAAGAAAGAAAGAGGGGGTCAGATGAATTAGCATTTTCGCCTCAACATTTTAATGCACCCAATACAAAAGGTGCATTTTCGCTAGATTAAAGGTTAAAGGTTAAAGGTTAATTTTTTTTACAGATGCACTTACAGCTCCAATGAGTGCTGAAATTTGATAACGCGACATATCAACGCTAAATATAAAAAGCAAAAGAAGAGAGGTGAGAAAATTACCGAACACAAGAATATCTATATTTAACTTATCAAACATAGACATTAAGCCTAATAACGCAATTAGAATAAACCACGCGCTACCATACATCTTAACCTTTCTCCTTATCAGTTTGACAAGCTTCAATTCCGAAACTCTTGCATCACTAAGCATTATGAATATATTTTCATATCCGTAGAAGAAAGCCAGCAGGAATATCCAGTTAACAACCCCGAAACCGAAAGAAAACAACCATGTAGCTGTCGCACCATCTTTATGGTTATCAAAAAGAGCGTAATCGACGCCGCAAAAAAATAAAAATAAAAATAAGTGCATAGATATCCTTTTTAAAGGATGAAAGAAAGATGGCACTTCACGATTTGATGAGGCCATAGCCTCAATAATATGTCCGGCATCCTTCTTAACTTCACCATATGTCATTTTCATTTTTTATCCTTGTTCGCTTGAGGGACATCTTTTAGATAATCTTTATAATCTTCCGATGTCACACTTGGCCTAGCCTTTAAATGCTCATCAGCAGCCTCTTTATTCCGGGCATATTCATTTGAACTCACCGTAAACTCCCCCATACGAGATGCAATTGCGCTGTCAGTTTCGCTCTTGCCTTTATCAAGCTCCTGCTGTGCAGCGTTTGCTCTATTCTTGACCATCCCCTGCTGAGCATCAACCTCATTGCTTACATCTGTACGAATGTTGTTTCTGGCCACGCCCGCTTCAATGCTCTGATTTGCACTGTTATATGCGCCGCCGAACTGCGCGCCTGCTGCATTCGTCGGTGCGCTCATGCCGTCACCCGTGCTTCCTGAATTGCGCGCATAGTCTCCGTCAATGCGGCCCTGCAACTTCTCAGCAAAGAACTCCTGAACCAGGCCGTCACGCTGCTTCTGGACGTTTTCGTCAGACGTATTGGTAAGGATGGTTTCTGCATTGCCCGGCGAACGCTGCATTGCCCACTGCACAAACTGCTGCGTGTAGTTATCACGTGCGCCTGCACTGAGCGTTTCAGTCTCAGAGGCCATTTTCTGCAGTTCATGCGTATGTGACTGGCTGGCAGTATACTGCGCATATTTGCTGTCAGAGGTAGTGATACCTGAAGAAATTTGGTTCATCAGGCCTGACGCATTGTTATCAACGTGCTGACCATTATAGGTCGTGCTGTAGTTACGCAGCACGTCCATACCCTGACTGAAGTCCTGCGATTCGCGTGCAGAAAGGGTCTGAGAGTTGTCGTTTCCGCTCTGACCGCCTTCTGTCGTTTGCGAGGTTGACCCGGAACGACCTGTTGAATCGCCACAGGTTTAACAGACACCCCGGAGTCATTTAAGATGACTTAAAAGAGAGGTGCTCATGAGCGGTAAACGTTATCCCGAAGAGTTTAAAATTGAAGCGGTAAAACAGGTTGTTGATCGTGGTCATTCTGTTTCCAGTGTTGCAACACGTCTCGATATCACTACCCACAGTCTTTATGCCTGGATAAAGAAGTACGGACCGGACTCTTCCACCAACAAAGAACAGTCAGATGCTCAGGCTGAGATCCGCCGACTCCAGAAGGAGCTGAAGCGGGTTACTGACGAACGGGACATATTAAAAAAAGCCGCGGCGTACTTCGCAAAGCTGTCCGACTGAGGTACGCCTTTATCCGTGACAACACCTGTTGCTGGCCTGTTCGTCTGCTCTGTCGGGTGCTGAATGTTCATCCGAGTGGGTTTTACGCCTGGCTTCAGCAGCCGCATTCACCACAGCATCAGGCGGATCTCAGGCTGACAGGACAAATCAAACAGTTCTGGCTGGAGTCCGGTTGCGTTTATGGCTATCGCAAGATCCATCTCGACCTGAAAGATAGCGGGCAACAGTGCGGGATTAACCGGGTCTGGCGGCTGATGAAGCGTGCCGGGATAAAGGCTCAGGTCGGGTATCGAAGCCCACGAGCGCATAAAGGTGAAGCCAGTATCGTGGCACCCAACAGACTCCAGCGTCAGTTCAACCCGGAAGCACCGAATGAACGTTGGGTAACGGACATAACTTACATCCGAACTCACGAAGGGTGGCTGTATCTGGCCGTAGTTGTTGACCTGTTCTCGCGCAAAGTTATTGGCTGGTCAATGCAACCCTGGATGACAAAGGATATTGTTCTGAACGCACTGCTGATGGCTGTATGGCGGCGTAATCCCCAAAAACAGGTGCTGGTTCATTCTGATCAAGGGAGTCAGTACACAAGCCATGAGTGGCAGTCGTTCCTGAAATCACACGGACTGGAGGGGAGTATGAGCCGTCGTGGTAACTGTCACGATAATGCGGTTGCAGAAAGCTTTTTCCAGTTACTGAAACGCGAGCGGATAAAGAAAAAGATTTACGGAACGCGGGAAGAAGCCCGCAGCGATATTTTTGATTACATCGAAATGTTTTATAACAGTAAGCGTCGACATGGGTCGAGTGATCAGATGCCACCGACGGAATATGAAAATCAGTATTATCAACGGCTCAGAAGTGTCTAGATTATCCGTGGCGATTCAGTCAGAAGAATGGGACATGCTGATTAATTATCCTATTACGGGCCTTAAAATGATTATTTTCTGTCTAAACCAATGAGCAAAACAGAAAAGATGTACGTAATTTTTAAACTATGTTCGCTTCTCGCTCATAGCGCACCTTCAGCTTAGTCCACTTTGTGCCAGAAGCGGACATTGCTAAAATCACGGTTGAATAGGGAGTAGGTTAATACGTATGGTTTGCCACGATTAAAGCAGCGCTGGTAGGATACACAACCCGATCTCCATGAACAGAACAACGTATATAGGAATTATGGGATGATTAATTTTGAAGGGTTACAGAACCTTCCGTTACAATTTTCACACTATGACGTAAGTCTTACGTTTGAGATTATTGCCTCTCTAAATGCGCAAACTGATGCCTCTATCGCAGCTAACATAAGCCAATACCGTACCGAAGGCCCCGAAATTGAAAAGCATGAAATCGATGCTGAAGATAATCTTTATCATGTAGTTGAGTACTATATGGGGTTAGATAGCGGCTCTGTTGATTTAGATGAAATGTTTACATCGTACTATCCCAGCATTATACGTCGCTCTGTCTTTTTGACATTGTACGGCATGCTTGAACATGATTTTGAGAAGCTGTGTAATGGTTTTGCAAGGATTCACAACGCGCCAGTTAAGCTGTCCGATCTTAAAGGTAGTGGTTTTGAACGTTGTGATTTGTATGCCAGGAAGATCATAGGCATGAAAACTTCAAAGCATTACCCGTCAGTGAGGAAAGTAACTAAGTTGCGTAATGCTTGTGCACACAACGATGCGCGTTTCGTCTTAAATGATGATAAGACCATCCCTGAGCTAGTGGAGCTGATGCGCACTTATTCTACGGTATTAGTTCAAGATAATAAGCAGGTTAACTTTAAAGCTGGATCTCTTCAGGCAATGACACACATACTAAAAATCTACTTCAATGATGTAGAGGAAGCCCTGAAGGCACATAAAGCACCTAATCCTTTCATATGATTACGCAAATAGACCTGCAGCAAATAAAAAAGCCACCCGAAGGCGGCTTACTGTCACTTACTCTCGTTCACTGTCACCAAAGCATTAATGGTGGTAATGACATTCATACCCTCACTGCTGCTATGGGCGCTCAATAATGCTATCAGCAAGTAGGGCTGACGACCCATTCCCGCTCGGCTGCTGATTTACGTGCCCTTGCTGCAACACGAATACGGGTGGCGATAACACTGTTACGCCCGTATCAGCTTTTACGAGCTACAGGCCTCAGGAACTACTATTACAGTTCTGTTCCCTTATCTTTTGCTTCCTTCACCATATTAGCCCATGCTATTACGTAATAAACATCAACGGGCCGCATCGCTATTACTAAATCAGAAACGAAATATCCTGTTTTCCGTGTAATAATCAGCAAAGGAGTATTTGTACCAGTCTCATTCTCAACCCGAAAATCCAGTTCAGCATATCGTTTGCTTTCTGAAAGGGCTCGTTTCGTTTTTTCTCTCTTTTCATATGGTTGCGCCGCCCAGTTGAGAAAATCCCTGAAGGGCACAGTATCCTTTTCAATATTGTCGGTATTAATGGTAGGCAGCCCAACATAGATCCCCCCCATATCAATTCTGAAGCGAACATAGCTTTTATTATCAGCAACTTGCACAGGGAAATGAGCGGGATTCCATTTATCCGTGACCCTGACGCCGTCCTTGAATTGCCAGTAAAGCACCTCTGTTTTGTACGTATCGAAGAACGTGAAGGTCGCATATTTAAAAAACATGTCGGTAGAATGCTTTGAACATCCACTCAGCAGCAGGCCTGACAGTAATACCAGGGTAAGCAATGCCTTATTTTTCATAATTTTCCTCAGAATCAAATCACTGTTCATCGACCATCTGCAGGAAATCTTTAAATATGGGTAATCAACTACCTGATTGATCCTCATGCGGGTGTTCATCCGCAGGTTTACCGCTCTTCAGGGGAGAACTGGATGTTTTCACTGCCTTATGAGCAATCTGCTGAGCGGTTAGCTCAGCAGAAGTCATGAACGTCGCAGCAAAGCTAAAATGATGTGACGTCGTGCCGGCTGACCATAAAATCATTCCTGACGTCACATCACCGTAGTTCCTGTTTAAAAAAACAGCATCACCATGCGCGCTGGCGCCAGACCCACGTCATATCAAGCAGATCGTTAACCCGTACGCCACGGCGGCGCCAGCATGAAAACCATCTCCGGTATGTGCTGACTGTCTGCCTGGCCAGCGCCGTTTCTGCCTCGCAGATTAGCCTCTCCTGCGCCTCTGCCTGACGCAGCAGGGCCAGCGCAGAACGCCCGGGCGTCGCTTCTCCGGGCCGCAGGACTGTGTCAGACAGACCTGGCGCCGGGAGCGTCGGCGCGGGGCTGACATCACCGTTATCAGCTTTACCTGAATTCACAACCGGCGCGAACGTATGTACAGGACATCGCGCCACGTCGTACAGATGGCAACGTTTTTGCGGCTGCGGGTAAACAGGTGGAACCATTAATGGTGTCATCATTACTGTATTCATACGCATCCCCCTTTTCTGCCCAGCACCGCCACGATTTCCGCCGGCGTGATACCCGCTGACACCATTTTCTCTATGCGCGTCAGCACCCGGCCGATGGTTTCCGGCTCAAACCGTTCGGTGTTCAATACGTACAGCCCGGTGTGATCGGGATTTATCCAGATAAGTCCGTGCCAGAACGGAGACTCGTTGCCCGGGCTCAGGATATCGAGCGTGACGTGACGGTTTTTCCGGTGCGTCAGGCGCAGGTGAACCGGGAACACCCCGCCCCACTCCTCCCGGCACTCGCAGTCAGTGAGCCAGCTGTCACTGAGCGGTAAGGCATGGAGCACCGCGCCGCACAGCCGGCGGCGGAACTCCTCGCCGCGTGCGCTGTAGGCCTCAAAATCGCCCGGCGAAAAGGCGTACAGCCGTTGCAGCGTCACGCTCTCATCGCGCGTCATCTCACTGCCGCTGCAGCTGCGGAAACCGACCGACCTGCGGCCGTAGTACGCGTGGGTCTTGCCGTTACGGATTTTTTCTTTAGACTGGATAGCTGACATATCGGATTCCTCATAATTTGATTGTCACGCCCTGCGCGGAGTTACCGCTCCGTTCAGGGCACCTTCTTAATGCGTTCTTGTGCCGTTCAGCTCGATATAAAGTCCGAGCCAGAACCCGGCCTCCGGCTCAAAATTGAATGCCTGCCAGAGCATATTTCCCCCTCTGCTGCGTACGACCAGACGAAAGTGCGTGCCCTGATCGTCTTCAATCGTGACGTTGCTGTATGTGCGGGCAACGGCCTCTGCCTGCTCCCGGGTAAAGGGTCCGTTCGGAAGTAATGGTGTGTGACTGGTCATGGTATTCTCCGGTAGTGCGCCTGCCCTGCAGCCGCAGGTCAGCGGCGCAGTGTCATTCAGAACGGGATGTCATCGTCAAAATCTGCCGGCGGCTGGTTGCCCTGCGGCGGTGCCTGGGGGTCAGGCTGCGGCTGTGCCGCACCGCGTCCGCCCCGGCTACCTTTGCCACCTTTGCCACCATTACCTGACGCTGCCGGCGGCTGCTGAGGCTGGCCGCTGAATTGCTGTCCGGTCTGTGCGCCAGTGCCGCCGCCGCGCCCGCCCAGCATCTGCATGGTGCCGCCGACGTTGACCACCACTTCCGTGGTGTGGCGCTCCTGCCCACTCTGGTCCTGCCATTTCCGTGTCTGCAGCGCGCCCTCGATGTACACCTGAGCGCCTTTACGCAGAAACTCACCGGCCACTTCAGCCAGCTTTCCGAACAGCACCACGCGATGCCATTCCGTTTTTTCTCTGGTTTCCCCGGTCTGCTTGTCGCGCCAGGATTCAGAGGTGGCCAGCGTGATGTTCGCGACCGCACCGCCGTTCGGCATGTAGCGCACCTCGGGGTCCTGCCCCAGATTGCCGACCAGAATGACCTTGTTGACGCCCCGTGAAGCCATAACATTTCTCCTCATGCAGTTGGTTTTTAACCACGTCACCCGTTGAGTTTCGGGAGCCGCGGTGTTGACGTTTTGTGGAAATCGGCTGGTTTTTTCCTCCGGTATTCACTTCACCCGTTTGAGATCCTTCGCCGCGAGGGCGTAAACCAGCGCGGGTGACGGCAGGCGTCCGGGGCGACGGGGAAATTTATTTCTGGTCTAACGAAGTGGCCGGAAAAAAATTTTCACGGCGTTCATTTCACCCTGGACGACCACGGCGCCTGTGCTTGTCTCAGCCCCGGCGAAAGGACTTAAACCGGTGAACGGCGTAGGAAAAGCACAGCACGATGCAGCAGCAACGGCGGCTGAGCGGCAGCGAAACGGCGTTGCGCCTCAGAGCGACGGCGGACTCTGGCCGTCGCGGTTCGCGCCAGCCCTGGGGCTGGCTGCAGCCCCTGCTTTGCCCTGCCGTGTCTGTGTTTTGGTCTGTGTTTTTTCTGCGGTTTTGGCCGGCTGCTGTTCAGCCGTCACCGTGCCGGCGCACGCGCCGCGGATGCAGGCAGACGGAAATGAGAAAAGCGGGGTGACAGAGTTTCAGAACAAATTCCTTATGCGACAGCTCCCTGAAAACGAACAGTGATCATACACAACGGGTTTCGCTTAAAAACCCTGCGCCGGCGTTTTCAGAGGAGTGCCAGCACGCTTTCTGCTTTCGGCCCTCAGACCCCAGCCGACAGGCCCGGAACGCGTCCCCGGCGGTCCGGCGAAGCTTACCGGCTCTGCCGGTTAGCTGAGTAGGGCTGACGACCCGACAGGGGAGCCGGAGGGGGCCCTTATCCACATCTACGCTGCACATCCGGCGCATAAAGCTGTGGATAAACAGCTGCAGCCCCTGCCCGCTGACGCCTGAAAAGCACTGGTCAATAAATAACCTGCCGTTTCGCTGTAAAACTTTATAAATCAATGATCTTCTTTTTTTGCCATGCAGGTGTGATTCACTGTGTCTTGCACAGCCCTGAAAGCCAGTTAATACTACTGTAAATACATACAGCGCTTTAACAGGGACTTTTGCTATGTTTAACGCCTTTGAGTTGATGCACCCGGCGGACAATCCGCCGCCCAGCTTCAGGCCTCTTTTCCTGGAACGTGTACCCTGCGGGTTTCCCTCTCCCTGCCAGGACTATGCGGAACAGGAGCTCGATCTGAACGAATATCTTATAGCCCACCGGGCAAGCACCTTCTTCCCGCGCGCGCAGGGCAACAGCATGCAGGACATCGGCCTTTATGACGGCGACCTGCTTATTGTCAGATCGTTCCCTCAGACCAGAGCACGGCGACATTGTCATCGCGGAGCTTTACGGCGAATTCATGGTAAAGCGGCTGCTGCTTTCCCCGAAGGGTCCCGTACTCCAGCCCATGAACCCCGCCTACCCCGTTATCATTCCTGATCCGGATACGCTGGAAATTTTCGGCGTCGTTGTGCATTTCGTTCATACCGCGCGCAGGAGAAACTGACATGTTCGGGTTAATTGACGTGAACAGCTTTTACGCCAGTGCAGAGAAGGTCTTCCGGCCTGACCTGAAAAATGCACCAGTGGCCATCCTGTCGAATAATGACGGCTGCGTGATTGCCCGCAGCAGGGAAGCGAAGAAGTATGTGAAAATGGGCGAGCCGTGGTTTAAAATAAAAAACCAGCAATTCCCCGAGAAAATACATTTTTTTTCAAGCAATTATGCACTTTAGTAAGTTAAGTGGAATGCAACATCAGGCTGTATAAACTTTGAACAGTAATTTTGACTTCAAAGGTGAAAGCAATGATCACCAGTCCACTGTGCACAAACGCCATTTTGTTATCTGAACGCTGGCTGAAAGTTCTGTCTGACCTCGGCAGGTCAAGGGCGACAGTTGATGCTTATTGCGCCGCGCTTTCCCACTATTTTTTCTTCTGCGCTCTGCGCGAATTAGCACCCGAAAACGCGATCTTTGAAGATATCGCTGCTTACATACGTCCTCAGCTACCCGGCATGACTCAGCCGGTGGCAAGCGCAACCCTGCAGCTTCGCCTTTCCGCTATACGACTGTGGTTTGACTATCTGATTTACATGGATGTCATCAGCCTGAATCCTTTGCCACGGTCCGGCTCACCCGGCATGCCTTCAGCTGGCCGCGGGCTGGTTCAGCGAATCACGCGACTGTCAGATATTCCCGACGACAGCAAGTGGTATGGTCTCCTCAATTATGTCTCGACTTGCTCACTACGCGATCGGCTGATGCTTGCGCTTGCCTATTACGGTGCCCTCAGGCGGACAGAAGTGACAGCAATAGCCGTTGAGGATATCGACCCTGCCCACAGACTTATCCGTATCCGCGCAGAGAACACCAAAAGTAAGCGCGAAAGAATAGTCTGTTATGGACCGGCAATTACGCCAGTGCTGACAGCACACCTCAGGCATCTTCGCGAGCAGGGCTTTACCGGCGGGGCATTGTTTCGTTCAGTTTCAGACAGGAACCCGGGTTCTCCGCTCTCTTACTGGAGCTGGAGTAAAACAGTACGCGAATGGGCTGATAAGGCTGATTTGACAGGCCTGTCTACACACACTTTTCGTCACCTTCGTCTGACACATCTTGCCCGGGCAGGATGGAAGCTGCATGAAATAGCAACCTATGCAGGCCATCGCGACCTTCGCACTACGCAAATCTATATCCATCTTTCCGGATCCGATCTGGCAGCCAGAATGGCACTTACTGTCGAGGATACGGACCGGAAAATAGCATCTATCATGTTCAGCCCGGAGAAGGATTATGAAAGATAAGCGAGAAAACGAATTCGTATATACCTCTTTCTGCCGTGAAGCTTATGACCTGCACAATGGATTCACAATTGAGGAGGCTGAAGCGCTCAGTACAAGTCATAAACGATCCCGCCACTACAGCAGGTGTGGCCCCCTTTCATCTTTAATCACTCCACTGATGGATATCGCCAGGAATAGCGGGACCGGCCACAGACTGACCCGCCTGGTTATAATGGCGATGCTGGCTGAAATGGCTGATGCCGGACAGCCCTGCTGGCAATGGAAGGAGGACCGGTGGATTTCCCTGTTTGGGAGGTGTCGTTCCGGAAAACCCTTACTGATGGCTTTTGCCTGTCATCTCGGACCCTTTACTTCTCCCCTGCACCTTCCTAATGAAGGGACATTTTCACTTTATGCAAGCTCCATTTATGGCAGCACTGTGTTCAGTCACCAGCTTGACCTTCTGACCGAAACGCTGATTTCACTTGGCTATGCGCAGCAGAACCAGCGTAATGCAGTTTCCTCTCCCCTGGGGCTATTGATGCTGCTCAATCATAACCCTCGCCTGGAAGATATGACCACCGAGCTTCTCTGGCAGGCTCAGCAATACAACGATGAACAGGTCTCAAGGCATATTGGTAAAATTTCCCATGGGCTGGCAGCCTTAGGAATTATCAGCAGCCCGGTTCGCATGCGTAACTATACGGAATGGCATGAGAAGCCTGTCGATAATATCAGTCCGGAATGGGCAATGTGGTGCCGGCGCTGGCGCGAAACTTCGGTGCTTCGCCCCAGATCCCGCGAAAGTCAGTACAGCTTTATTCTCCGCTGTGGTCTTTGGCTTGCACAGGAGCATCCTGACGTACAAACGCCGGCTGACTGGTCAGTTGAGGTATGCGCCAGTTTTATCGCTGCAGCAGGAAGGATGAAAGTAGATGAGCTGGCACTGGGTACGAACCGCGGGCAACGGCGCTCCAGACGTTCAGGGGAGCCTATGAAGCCGCAGTCGCGCTCGCATTTTATCTACTCGTTGCGGCGGTTCATGACTGATTTTGAAAACTGGGGATGGGGGCGACTTAAATTCAGCCCTGCCCGTCATCTTTCTACGCCCAATACCCCGCTGTTTCGAAATGGTGTAAATCCCCGCGTGATTGATGATCCGGTCTGGCTCAAACTTATCTGGGCCAGCCTTAATCTGCGCCGTGAGGACCTTCTCAGCGAAATCCATTATCCACTGTCCATGATTCAGGCAATGGCCGTTATCTGGACGTACGCAGGCTTACGGCAGAACGAACTTCTGCGGCTGACCATCGAATGCGTTACTCCGCAGTCTGACGACATAATCAGAGAAGACGGTAGCACTGTGCCAGCCGGAACGCTGTGTTACCTGCATGTGCCTGCAGGAAAAACGTCTAAAGCCTTCGTTAAACCGGTTTCCGTGGTAGTAAAAAAATACGTTGATAACTGGTTAAACGAGCGGCCCGGGGATCAGGCAAAACTGAACGATGACCGGACCGGTGAGAAGGTTCGCTATCTTTTCCAGTACCGCGGCAAGCTGGCAGGCAGATATATGATTAACCGAACCGTTATCCCCATTTTGTGTGCGAGAGCAGGCTTACCCCTTGAAGACAGCGGTGGCCCAATAACCAGCCACCGGGGGCGGGCATCTGCCGTTACAGCGCTGGCAAGCGTGCCGCAAGACATGTCGCTTTACGAACTCATGCAGTGGGCTGGACACTCTACCCCTCAGTCAACCATGCATTACCTTCGCATACGGCCCACGCAGCTGGCGGCATCGTTTGTTAAAGCTGATCGGGTAACTCATATGATAAGCGTGCTGATTGACCATGATCCTGAGGCCGTCACACTCACTGGACCGGCCACCTATTATGATCTTGGCGACTCCCGGTGCATGAATCCGTTCTGGAGCACTTGTCCCCACAGAATGGCTTGCATAGGTTGTGATTTTAACCTGCTGAAAGACAGTGCCCATGGGCTAATACTGGAGAGCAGAACATCGATCAAGCGTTATCTTGAAGAAGTTCCTCTTACACCAGATGAAAAAGCTATTGTGGAGCAAGATGCTGAAAAAATCGAACATGCACTAATTAAATTAAAAGAGAAATCATCAGGGTGAAACGGACTGCAATATGAATCGCCGCGGGGTTTACGTCTCAGTTGCACATTCTGATTTTAATCAGAATCCTGCTTTTGAATTTCTGGCGCTTGATTTCTGGCACCAGGCGGTTCAGTCGGCAAACATGATAGCCGTAAAGCCTGCAAAGCTTAAGCAAGCTGGGGAAAGCTGATCAAAGATGGGTATCAGAGAATAACGGTCGGTAGCAGCATTGATGTAAAAAATCACCTGGGGTTCCTGAGGTCCACTGAGTCCATCTTTATTGCGGCTCTAACAGGCTTACTTAAAGACCAGCATCAATATTTTAGCGGAAGGGTTGCAGGTGCATTCAATGTCTTTGATTAAAACCATCTAACTGATTTTTCCTGAGGCCTGAAAAATGAAGTATAAAAAGACCCTCTCTAGAACATGACAAAAATGTAATGAATTTAAGATTTAAACCGTGATAACTTCTTAGTTAATGAGTAACAATAGCCAGGCTGGACGACGCTGTCTTGTCCTCGCAGCGAGGAGGCGTAGTAAAACGCAGCCAGATAAATCAAGCAGGTTAAAAATGGCTTACCCAGCAACTATCGCTTTTATAAAAACATCAACTATGCAGTCGGTTGTTTCCTTGTGCTTTTTTAATGAAATCCATGAAAACCAGTACATTTTCCACTGGTACCCTTGCTAGATGTCTTATTGATGCAAGGCATTTAAAATAAATGCAGTACTGCAAGTGACTCAGCAAAGCGCAATAGCCTGCTCTGTTGTGAGAAAGTATTAAATGCGCCTGAAACAACTTAAAATCAGACAGACCCTGGCGGTAGTTATTACAGGCAACTCATTATCTTTTATTTTTACGGAGTAAAATATGGCTCATTATGCATCGCCTACCATTACTTTAATTCGTTCGCTGCAAAAGCATGCGCATGTATTGTCATTATATACTAAAGATATGCCTTACACTTTAAAGGCGGATATAATCGATCTCAGTTTTGATACCGGACGCATGATTGTAGAAGTTGAGTATACCGGAACGAATATCGAACACTACCTGGCTGATGGCGGGCTGAATTTTGATATTGAGACACTGAAAGATTCCCCTGTGACTGGGCGGGAAACTTGTAGTTTCAGTAATATTCCTGCGAAGCTGTACAAAACAGATAGTATGATGTATCAACTGGAGTTTCAACTCCCGGAAAATATTTTTTCTAATGTAAATAACGAATTGGCCCGTATTCCTTTTGTGCTTGGCATGCAAACCCGGGCAAGAATCGAAGTCTTTCAGCACGAACTTAACGTCCCGGGTAAACTGCGTGAGTTGTCGGTTGAAGGATGCACGATCGAGGTTGATCTGGTTGAAAGCGTTGCGTTCAATGCCGGTCAGGAAATTCCAGGGATTACACTGGAATTTCCCAACGGAGACTCATTTTTCACTGAAGGGAAAGTCCAGCATATACGCCCTTTCGGTAACCAGGGTTTTGCAGTGGTAAATCTTCAGTTTATTAACTTAACATCATCCAAAACTCACGCGCTTTTCCATTACGTTAATGAAGCACAAAGAGAAGCCTCTTACCGTTTAGGAATACGGAATAGTATGACTCACCCGTCTGCTTTATTTATTCCTGGTCTCAATGAGAAGAGAATTTTACAGCGGGAGGCTCGGGAGAAAGAGAAGCATGCTCGTCAGATTCCCATGGAACGCGATATTATGAAGGTGGCACATCAACTCCAAATTGGACTGATGTACATGAAATCGCGCCGCCAGTTTCCGGTTGATATTTTTTATGACTGTGTCGATACCCTGCTCTGTCTAATAGAGCAAGACAGAAAAACGTTTCTTTATATTCTTTCCCTGTTGCGGGATAAACCTGAATGGGTCAGACATGCTGTACAGGTTGCGGGAAAACTGGCGGATATGTTGCTGCTTCGCCATTCTCCCGCTTCAGAAGTACGTGAAGCCGTGCTGGGCGCTCTGTTACATACAATGGGTAAACCCTTATTGGTCAGTTCCAGTCTGCCATCGCTTAAAATAAATATGAGTCCAGCTCATAAAGCGATTCTCAGAGGCCATGTGGCAGAACTGTTCAAGGTATTGCGTGAATCAGACTGGGAACCGAGCCCTGTCTGCCTTGATGTGATTGAAAACGCCAACGAGCGTCTGGATGGTACTGGCTATCCCGCAGGTAAGCAGGGCAAACAACTGTCCGGGCTAGTGCAGCTGTTTTCGGTGATTAAAGCTATCAATAAACTACAGCATACGCGTAACGGTATGCAGGCCCGTGCGCCACTGGATGCCTACCGTCAGATTAATGATACCGGTAAAGCCTATAACAAAGCCGCACTTATTGAATATATCCAGTTATACAGCTCGAACCCAATAGGCAGTCTGGCAAAATACACGGGGGGCTTCCTTGCCTGGATTATGGATATCGACGACAGAGGAATGCCTGCTAAAGTGCAGGTTGTTAAAGACTTGCGCTTCCCTTGCTCCAACATCAGCAGTATTATTTCTCACAGTGATTTAATGCAGATAGGTAAAATGGAAAAGATTATTAATCCTGCTGATTACGAATTTATGTCAATGTAATAATAACCAATGAAAATCCAGCTCTTTTAAATGATTATGGCAGCAAATAGTCAACGGTTATCTGATTTATTCTGAAGCTAAGAGCATCCTTTAATCAGTGACCATCCTTACTTTTCCTGAAACAGGTGAAAGAGCAAATGGCCCGCGCATATGAATATTACAGGCACAGGAGTAAGCCAGCAATGGTAACTACCGGTATTCTGGTGCGGGCCATCAATCAAAAATTTTATTCAGAGTTAATATGATTTGCGTCCCTAACCTCCAGTGATTTTTCAGCAGAAGCATCGCTTCCCTTCCAGAATTACTGGTTGTTGTTTCTGTACTACAGTTTAACGTGGGCTGCATAAAACAGGTGATTGGCAGAGTATTGAAAATTCCCCAGATAAAGTCAGCCTTTATCGTATATTTAAATAGCATGCTGTTATCGTCCAGAACGATGCCGCGACGGTAGCAGGATATACGCTACCGTGTAAAGCGAACCGACGGGGATGTTCAGCAGCGCCTGCATTCTCTCATTTATGCTTAACTTTAATCTCTATTTGTCCGGCCATAACGGAACGTTATCGAATTACTGGCGCTCCCGGGTTGATAAATATGTTTCCAGGCAGGTTGGCCAGGCTTACCTGAGACGTTTCTGAATACGGTTTTACGCCCGTAAAACCAATAACGCTTTACCTGAGTAATAATTATTACATCGGAGAAATTGCAAGACATGAATACAGTAACCGAAGCTGAACAAGACCTTCATCACCGTGCTCGCGCGATTGTGAAGTATCCCCTGCTCATTATGTTCCTCATAATGGGGGGTGGGTTCCTGGCAAGTTTCGCTATGTTGCTGTATGTAGCAAAAGATTTTAACCACCAGGATGATATGCATAGCCGCCTGCTGCTGACGAAAGCGCTGACTCACCAGCAGGAAAGTATGCGCACGCAGTTGTCTGAATACGCTGACTGGGGGGACGCCTACAGATTTCTTCATCAACAGATCAATAAAGAGTGGGCCTGGACAAAGCAAAACCTTGGTTATTCCCTCTATAAATCTTTTGGTTACGAAGGAGTTTTTGTTGTTTCCGCAGCGGGCAAAACAAATTACAGCGTGATAGATGGACGGCTTCATTATCAGCCGCTGGAAGAGTGGCTGGGGGAAAATATTCTGACGGATATTCAGCAGGCGCTCAGTCAGTCAGGAGGCAAAGCGGTTTCTCGTTTTATTATTTCTGGGGAGCAGCTTACGCTACTGGCCGCAAAAGAGATGACCCCTGGCGGAGACAGCACGGTTCTGCCGCGCACCGCTCCTCCTTCCGTGATGGTTTTCGCCAATCAGATTACGCCAGCTGAGCTACAACAGTTAGGCGCGGAATATGATATTCACGATGTCCGTATTCTCGGGTTCTCATCCGCTAAAATTTTACCGGAACAGGGGCGCTTAGTTATTCCTGCCGCTGGCGGCAATGTAATCATTGGCTGGCAAGACGAAGAGCATGGAAGAATACTGCTCCACCGACTGGGCCCTCTGTTATTACTGTTAATGCTTAGCGCTTTTCTGCTGGCGTTTTTGCTGTCACGAAATGCGTTACGTAAAGCCCGGCTTCATGACGAGAGTAGCTTTCTGCTGGAGCAGAGCAGGCAGGCGCTTTCCGCCAATGAACAACGATTACGTGATGTGGTGGAGAGCACGACGGACTGGATATGGGAAGCGGATAGCCGGCTGTGTTTTATCTGGCTATCGGAGCGTTTCCCTGCCGTAACCGGCTTCAGCATCGCTGACTGGATAGGCCGTCCGGTTCATGAGTTTTTACTCAGTGAGCAGCATATCGCCGCACAGCTGGCTGGACTTGCCGAAAACCCGGCTGAAATCTCTCTGTCTCTGCAGAAATGCCGCTATCTTTCTGCCCAGGACCATCAGCGCTACTGCAATATGACGGTAAAAAAAGTCTTTTCTGCCGGCAACGGAGCGGCTTTTCGGGGAACAGCGACGGATGTGACTCTGGAGGTGGAGGCGCAGGAGCGTATACGCTATTTATCCCATCATGACGTGCTGACGGGCCTTGCGAACCGCGTAAGGATGAAAGAGTTTCTGGAAGGCAGCCTGCGCATTCAGCCTACAGCAGAACGCTCGCTGGCAATGGTCATGGTTGATCTGGATAAGTTCAAAGCCGTCAACGATCACTACGGACATGCAGTCGGCGATGAGGTTTTGCATGAGACCTCCGCACGTCTGCGGGCCTGCCTTAAAGATACCGATCTTGTTGCTCGTCACGGTGGTGATGAATTTATTCTGATCCTTCCCGATGTGGTTGACAGAGAGAAACTTGAAAAGCTATGCGCTTACATCATAAGTGAAGTCAACCGGCCATTTGAGGTTGGGGGTAATGAGATCCAGATCGGCGCCAGCCTGGGTATTGCCCTTGCGCCGCACGACGCCCAGAGTGCCGGCGATCTTCTGCGGTACTCAGATATTGCCCTCTACAAGGCAAAACATGAGGGCAGGAACAGATGGATATTCTATCAACAGGGGATGGCGGAGAAAATCATTCAACGACGGGAGCTGGAAAATGAACTCCGTGAGGCCATCGATGCAGAGCAGTTGCGGCTGGTATACCAGCCACGTTATGACGTAAAGTCATCCAATATCACCGCCGTTGAAGCGTTGGTTAGATGGGAGCATCCTCGCTTCGGGACAATTATGCCGGACCAGTTTATACCTCTGGCAGAAGAAACTGGCCTGATAGGTCGGATAAGCGGGTGGGTATTGCTCTCGGCCTGCCGGGAAACATCTGAAAATTTGCCGGGCATGTCGGTATCGGTAAATGTATCAGCATCTGAATTTCAGGATGAGGGCCTATTTAAACGGATTAAAAAGGCGCTTGATATGTCAGGGCTTGCAAGTTCACGGCTTGAAATAGAAGTAACGGAAAGTTTGATGCTGATTGACCCCGTCAAGACACTGAAATTGATGAATCAGATCCGATCGCTGGGCGTAAAATTCCTGATTGATGATTTTGGTACCGGCTATTCTTCGCTGAATTATCTGCGCGATTATCCCTTCGATGGCATAAAAATTGACAAGTCTTTTATTATGTCTGTAAACGACTCTTCTCTGGCGATGCAGGTCGTACAGAATATGATTGGCCTGGGTAAAGCATATGATATGGAGGTTACTGCGGAAGGGGTGGAAACCGAAGAGCAGCTGGAGCAGTTAAAAAAGTTAGAGTGTGACGTCATCCAGGGCTATTACATTGGAAAACCCATGACGGTAAAACAGCTACAACAGCTTAAAATCAACAGCGAAAAAAATCGCTGAGAATGCGGATGCAAAAGGGGCACCTGATGTGCAAAAGCGTTATCAAAGAATTCATCCGTTCCAGCCTGATGCTGGCAACTGTCGCCCGGTACAGGGAAGGAATAAAATTAATCTGCTGCAGGATTATCATGCCATGACCACCCTTCTGATTGTTGAGGATGAACTGAAAACCGGGATTTGCCTGAAGCAGGGGCTTGAAGAGGCGGGATATGAGGTCACGCTGGTCAACGATGGCCGACAGGGCCTGGAGCATATTTTACAGCAGCACTACGACCTGATTATTCTGGATGTCATGCTGCCCTCCCTGGAGGGGTGGGAGATCCTGCAGCAGATGCGTATGGCCCGTCATGAAGAGCCCGTTCTGTTTTTGACGGCGAAAGATAATGTCAGTGATAAAATTAAAGGTCTCGATCTGGGGGCAGATGATTACCTGCTTAAACCTTTTGATTTTGCGGAACTTCTGGCCCGCGTTCGCACTCTGCTCAGGCGTAACCGCGTTTTGTCATCCGTAATGTATGAAGTGGCTGACCTGGTAATGGATGTTCCCCGGCGCAGCGTGACCCGCTCAGGGAGAAAAATACATCTTTCATCGAAAGAATTTGTGCTGCTTGAGTTACTGCTACAGCGCCAGGGCGAGATCCTGCCGCGAAACCTGATCTCCTCTCTGGTATGGAATATCAATTTTGAATGCGATACCAATGTTATCGATGTGGCTATTCGGCGGCTTCGCAGCAAAATAGACGATGATTATAGTCCGAAGCTGATTCA
The DNA here is from genome assembly GCF_002101395.1 of Pantoea alhagi. Classification (NCBI taxonomy): domain Bacteria; kingdom Pseudomonadati; phylum Pseudomonadota; class Gammaproteobacteria; order Enterobacterales; family Erwiniaceae; genus Pantoea; species Pantoea alhagi. The sequence goes on from NZ_CP019707.1 coordinate 56,754, forward strand.
TACCGTGAGGGGTATCGGCTACGTGCTGGAGATTCGCGAAGAGTGAAGCGTAACTGGTCCCTGACCTTCAGGCTCAGCCTGATTTTTACCTGCGTGATGATGTCCGTCTGGCTGCTCTCAAGCGTTGTGCGGGTTGTCGCGCTGAGCAATTATTTATATGACCAGGACTTTTCATTGCTCAGCGGAAAAATTGAGCTGGCCACCGAGCTGCTGGAACATGAAGCCCATACCGGCAGCAGCGATCCCGCTCTGCTGGCAGAAAGGTTTAACGACGCGATGGTGGGTCACAGCGGGCTCTATTTGTCTGTTAAAACCTCAGACGATAAAGTCCTGATTGACTATGCCTCATACGACTTTCCGCTGCCGGCGACGCGCTTTGCCCGTGAAGCCAGGCTCCTCGACACGATGCAGACGGTGGAAGAAGCTGGCTGGCGTTATAATGTGTTGGTTCGAAAAATCAGCGCAGAGAAAGCGGAAAGACAGCAGGACATGCTGATTACCGCCGCTTGCGATACTCGTCTACATGATGAGTATATCCGTCATCTTAAAATGTGGCTGATGTGGTTCAACGGCGCGCTGATCTTTATTTCCATATTTCTTGGCTGGGTTGCCACCCGCATCGGGCTCAGGCCGCTGAACGAGATTAGCCGGCTCTCTTCTGCTATTACCGTAAATAATCTCGGAGAGCGACTGCCGGTTGATAAACTGCCGGCAGAACTGATGCCTACCGTAGCTGAGTTCAACAATATGCTGGAAAGGCTGGAAGATTCATTCCGACGGCTTGCTGAATTCTCTTCCGATATTGCCCATGAGCTGCGCACCCCTGTCAGCAACATGATGATGCAGACTCAGGTAGCCCTGTCGCGAGAGCGCAATGCTGCCAGCTATCGGGAAACACTTTTCTCCAACCTGGAAGAGCTGGGCCGCCTTGCCAGAATGTGCAACGACATGCTTTTCCTGGCGAAATCAGAAAATGGGCTAATGGCTCTGGTAAAACAGCCGGTATCACTGCGAGCTGAGCTTGAGGAGTTAATCAATTTTTACGAACTACTAGCGAGCGAAGACAACAAATCTTTTGTGCTTGAGGGGGAGGCAAGGGTAACGGGGGATTGTCTGATGCTCCGCCGGGCATTCAGTAACCTGCTGACCAACGCCCTCAGGTATTCACCTGAGGGGGCAAAGGTTCAGATAACCCTGAGAGATGAGGCCGATCGGGCTTATGCCTGCCTGACCAATCCCACACAGGCGATGACGCAGGAGAAACTTAGCCGGCTTTTCGACCGTTTTTACCGAACTGACGAAGCACGAACAAACAGCACGGAGGGAACTGGTCTGGGGCTTTCCATTGCCCGTTCCATCATTCTGGCTCATCAGGGGGAACTGGACGTTTCGCTGTCCGGTAGCCTGATTACTTTTACCGTAACTCTTCCGATTGCCCAGGCCAGTCAGGATGGATAAATATGCGGGACCAGGCCTGCTTGTTAATGTACATTGCACTGAAAGCAGGCAAAGAATAATAACTGAATCGCTACGGGTTTAACAGGCACCTAAAAGTCATTTAATATGGCTTAAAGAGAGGTGCCCGTGAGCGGTAAAAATTATCCCGTAACGTCTGAAATTAAAGTTGTTAAACAGGCTGTTGATGACGTCAATTCTGACCCCACTGTTTCAGCACACCCTGGTGTTCCCCCCATAGCCTCTATGCCTGAATAAAAAATACGGGCCAGACTTCTTTGCCAGTAAACCTCAGTCAGATGCTCAGGCTGAGATTCGGCGACTCCAGAAAGAACTGAAACGAGATACATACAAGCGGAACAGATAAAAAAGCCGCGGTGTACTTCGCAAAGCTGTCCGACTGAGGTACACCTTTTTCATGATAACAGTCATTGCTGGCCTGTTCGCCTGCTCTGCCAGGTTCTGGATGTCCATCCGGGAGTTTGCAAATTTACGTTGACGATACTCTTTATTTTCTATTCCACATAAACCACTCGATGAGCACCCGGGTCATGTCCTGTATCGAGGAGGTTGTGCCACGCCTGGAAGTCTACTCGGTGGACGAAGGCTTTTGCGACTGCCGCGGTATGGAGATGTCCATGCCCTATGAAGATTTTGGTCGCATGATCCGCAACCATGTCAAAACCTGCACCGGCCTGACCGTCTTCGTCGGGCTGGGCCCGACGAAGACGCTGGCGAAATCAGCGCAGTGGGCCGGGAAGGAATGGCCGCAGTTTGGCGGCGTGCTGGCGCTCACGCCGGGGAATCCGAGGCGGACCGAAAAGCTACTGTCTCGTCAGCCCGTGGGGGAACTCTGGGGCGTGGGCTCCCGGCTTGAAAAGCGCCTGCAGCTGCTTGGCGTGACAACGGCGCTCGATCTGGCGCGCACCTCCCCTACCCTTATCCGTAAAAACTTTGGCGTGGTGCTTGAGCGCACAGTACGTGAGCTCAATGGCGAATCCTGCATCCCGATGGAGGATGCGCCCCCACCAAAGCAGCAGATAGTGGTCAGCCGCAGCTTTGGCGAGCGCATCACGGAATACGATGCGATGCGTCAGTCGATTTGCGCCTATGCCGAGCGTGTAGCGGAAAAGCTGCGTGAGGACCGCCAGTTCTGTCATCACGTCTCGGTTTTTATCCGTACGTCGCCCTTCGACACCCCCCAGGCCGGATACAGCAACACGGCATTCGTAAAACTGCACGTCGGCACGCAGGACACGCGAAACATTACTGAGGCGGCGGTGAAGTCCCTGGACGCTATCTGGCGCCCGGGCTATCGCTATGCGAAAGCCGGCATCATGCTCAGCGAGCTGCGGCCGAACGGCGTGGCGCAGCTGAACCTGTTTGATGATGAGGCACCGCGTGCCGGCAGCGAGGCCCTGATGAACCTGCTGGATACCATGAACCGGTCGGGTCGCTACAGTATTGGCTTTGCGGGTAAAGGGTTTGACCCGGAATGGAAGATGAAACGGGAGATGCTGAGTCAGGCCTGGACGACGAACTGGAAAGATATACCGGTAGCAAAAGTATGTTAGGGATATTTATTAAATCCCCAGGCATATATTTGGATATTTTTAATACGTTCATCAGAACACAATCAAGCCCGCAATAAGTAAGGCTTCAGAAATTAAAAAAAGCCGCTCTACGAACAGGTGAGCTGAATGATTCATTTAAATGTGGCTTCAGGCCGGGGGACTTCAGGCGCAGCACTCCAGATGAGAGGTAATATGTCACGCTGTTCAGAAGCGGTAAAGAGTTGTTCAGGAACCGTCAGGCTGCCGGACTATGCCTGATGACAAGATATTAATTTACGTAGGATGCTATAAAGGAAAACAACTCCATATTAAAAAGAGTTATTATAACTCTGACTGGCGCTATCGTAGATTTCATGGTGGTTAGCTGGAATCAGCCAGAATGTTCAAAGCCATGCGAAGATGCTGGTTATATAGAGAGGCGATGAATTGAATGCGACATACCTCCGTTTACAGGCTGAGTAAATTTATCTCACGGGTCAATGATACTGGGCAAATTTTAAAAGCCGAAAAATTCATGGCAGGCCGCACAGAATATTTAATAAAACAACAGATAAAAATATGAATGAACCTTATCAAGAGAAGTGGTATGCAACTGGCAATAAAGAGATTAATACGTAAGCTATCTTATATATGCAAATGGCCTATGTTCCGTTTTCTTTATTCTCAATCTGAGCTTGACCGGCTGAAATCAGAGCTGAAAGTATTACAGGATGAATATGGCATGATCGCTGCAGAAGGCCCTGACGTTCTGGAAGAAACGCGGCAACAGAATTCCCCGCGTATCGAGCGAATTGCACATTCTTGAACAGGTAAGATACAAATCTCGGCGCCTAAAGGCAGATCTCAACTACAAAAAAATCATTTTTGAAAAAGCGCAAAATCACGTTGAATAAGCCGCTGCGAGGCGGTTTTTTACGCCGTTCTGCCGCCGTTCGGTAAAATGTCTATGTTACCGAAATAAAAATGCCGCTTCAGTAGCGGCATGATAAAAGCCTGGAAGTCTCACTCATATCAATTTCAGTCGTCACGATAGCGATGAATTAGGTAGCTAGCCACAAGGATTAGCACCACGGCCAGAAACTGATAAACGCCTACACCGTACCAGGGCCGTTCGTCGAAAAAGCCCATTTCCCTGGCACGTCCAACTGCGCTGCCGAACTGTTCTTTATCTGCAACATAGTTAAGCAGCGGGAACGTACCTGCAATGAACCATGCTGCCAGAACGCCGTTAATCAGCCATCCAGGAAACAGGTCAATAAAATCTGACAGGCCGCCGCTGTGCCATGAAGAACGCCGCGCCTCACTGAAAAAGTTATACCAGGACGCTATACAGAACGTCGCCCATATAAGCACTGCAAAAACCATCGCCGTGAAAAAATTCACACCGTCATAAATCGTATCAAGCATATTACCGCCTCCTTTTTCGCCTGATTGTTTAGCAGGGCTTATTAAATCATTTTTTTCCTAACAATTCCCGTTTAACAGTGAGCGATCGTCCGTCACGACGCTGGATAGCGGTAAACTTTTAACCATCTCCCGCTAAACGCATTAATCGACTTATAGACGTTTGACACGACGACAAACAGAACAAGAAAAAACCATTACGGCTTCTGCCGGTAAACCGCAATACGGCAAAGCAGACAGAAACTCTGTTGCTCGCTCAAACTAAATCTAATAAATTAGGAATTGTTTTTTAATTTATTAGGAATTTATAACCATGCCAACTAAACATATCGACGCCGGACAGTGGGCCAGCATCGAGGCGCTGACAATTGACCTGATTAAAAAGAGAAACACCCTCATCAAAGAAGGTGACGTGCTCAAAGATGTGATTGCCGCCGGACTGGCCGCCACCAGTGTGGAAACACTGAGCCAGAAGTATGCATATTGCCCGCGTTACGGCGTCTTCATTCACGGCCGGAAAAATAATGAGTCAGTATATTATCACTGGAATTCTGATGCGCCCGCTGCCGGGACGGTTGCTGGCTGGCTGGAGGAAGCCGGTGCTACGGAGTTTATTGTATGCGTGTACGGAAAAGCGCATTCCGGGCGTACCACATTTGCAACCCAGCTTTTAACAGAATTGCGCACCAGAGGCTGCGACACCGAATATTTTGATGATATGGATGATGATGCGGACATGGCGCAGGCATGGCGCTTTTATCTGAGCGGTAAAAGCGCGATTGTTGTCGTTGACGCTGCAGATTACCATCCGGCAACAGAACGGCTCTTCTACCATCATCAGGGCTACGAAGTCGAAGAGGATTTATCGTTTTCTGAGTATCTGCAGCGAGAAGCAAGTCGTAAAGACCGCCCTTAGAGGCGGTTTTTTAAGCCTTTTCCCGCTGTTCGGAACCTCTGCCTTGGCTGTTTTCTTTTGCCGTTCACCCCGATTCGGATTTACATATATTCTGCCGAATGGCTGGTTATAAATTATCGTGACGCATCACTGTTATTCTTCAATCATGCGGTATGTGTAATTCCCTGTCCCCTCTGAGGCTGCCAGCTTGTCGAGTATCTTTTCCGCTTCAGCCTTTGCCAGCCCCTTCTTTACGGTCTGCCAGCGGGCACTTCCCTTACGATCCTGTATTGCCCAGAGCTTTCCAGAGTCGTTATCTGGTGCAACGAATGACGTTAACTGTGATTCCAGCTGGCGAATACGATTGTGTGCAGTCTCCAGTTGAGCAAGCAACTCCGCCCTTGAAGGTCTGGGATGCTCAGCCTCGCGGATCTTTTTATTTTCGCGATAGCGCCGCGCCCGTTCCGCCGGTGACAGGGCATTTCCGGTACTGGGGCGTCCACGCTGCCGCTTTATGCCGGTATCGTTCATAACAGACTCCTGCTGAATAATGATGATCATATTATACGTGACGAATCACAGTAATTCAGCAGTAATAATGTGACGCATCACATTAATTATTTATTTTATGCCAGTCTGTATGGATTCGGTAAAACCCTAATTCTGCCGAATCCCCGCACTTATCCATCGTGTCTGTGGCTAAAGTACATCCTGTGTTTTGTCTCAGCTGTCCGGCATACTACTTATAGTGTCGGACAGCGCATAACATCCTCTTTCCGTGGAGCTGTTCTGCATCCGCGCCGTCCAGCTATTTGATAAAACTTCTCTCGTGGGAGGTTTAACCGAATCAGAACCTACGCCAGCGGAGTTTTTGCTCTTGACTTCTTCAAGAATACTTTCATTTGAAATCACCTCTCTTACGAATTTAGGTATGCTCTAATGGCACAGGCCAAGCGATCAGTCTGGGACAAATGTTCAGTTGCCTATATTTTTGAGCATGGCCACGGCATCCGTACCCGGCATATGAAACTGCACCCGGTGTCGCGCGGCCACATCGAGCGCAAACACCTTCGTATACACCTCAGTAGACTTTAGGCTCTTGTGTCCCATTAGGCTCTGCAGCGCCTTCAGCGGAATGCCGGCATAAAGCATATGCATGGCGTAGCTGTGGCGAAACGTGTGCGGCGTGACCGGCACGGAGAATGTCACGCCGTCAGCTGCCGCGGCCTCAACCGCTTCGTTTAGCCAGGTGCGTACGGTCCGGTCAGTAATGGTCCAGAGCCGCACCTTTTCAGTTCGTCCGGTCTCCGGGTTACGCCGTTCCAGCGGAATCCGGAGCGTTGCAATCATCATCTCCAGCTGGGCAATGTACTGTGGATCAGATAACGGGACGAGGCGGTGCGGCACCATCCCTGCCGGCATCCTGCCTGCGCCGCGAGTCGCCTTCACGCCACGCTGCTTCAGGGTGGCCAGCTGTACATACGGGTAAGGCGGCGCCAGGCTGAAATCCCCTCTAGTCAAGGCCAGAGCCTCGTTGATGCGCGCGCCGGTATTCCAGAGCGTGGTGAACAGCATTTTGCGGTGCAGATCCGGGACATAGTGAAGAAGGGCGCTGACCTCTGGTGCCAGCAGGTACTGCGGATACTCGTCATGCTGTGCGGCCATTTGGCGCAGCGCCCGCGCGGCAGGGTAGTCAATGGCCACGGGCAATTGGCTACCCTGACCCTGCGGTTGCCCCCATGAGACAAGGCTGGTCATTTTGTCAGGTTCCTCTGTTTACCATATCCGGGGAGCATACTGCTGGCGGCACTGGCATATACGGGGGCATCATCCTTCCGGTGTTCCGCATTGCGCATACATCTCATTATCTAAATCGATCAGATAACACAGCCCCTCATCAATACCGTCAAGCACATCAGATGCCGCCTGCATCCTTTCTCCGAAACGGCGGGTATTAATGTAGCTGAGTGTCTCAAGACTGCGCGTACCATCTTTGTGTCGGGCATAACGGAAATCAGTCGCGCTTCCGTCAACCTTGTGCAGCTCACTCACGACGTCATCTATTTTCTTGAAATCCGAAGGCTTATATCTTTCATCCACTTCCATGATCCGTTTTCTGGCAAATAGCCACAGGGCATTAAGATCGTGGCTGTCCTTTTTGTAGGTATATTTACTTGGTTCAGCCGTCAGTAGCAGCGCCGATTTAATAGTCTGCTTAATGAGCAGTTCAATATGATGGCGGTAAAGAAAAACGATGGGGTAAACCAGAAAATCCTGATTACGGCCGGTTTCATTAATGTGATGTATAAGAATGTCCGCAGCTCTTCTATAACCTTCGGTATAGGCTGTGCTGTGATCCGGCATGTAGTTAAGACAGGCGTTGTTGTGCCAGTCGGTATCATTCGTCAGCAGACTGCTCGGTGTGTCTTTTTCATTATCCATGATCATTTCCGGGTGTTCAGCTGCGACCGGTGGCCAGCTCTTTTGCAAGCTCTGAAAATCCCTGATGCTCCGTCTGCAGATAATGACTGTAGATTCGGGCGTCCCGCTCCGTCAGTCCGCCGGGGTTGCCGTCAAAATAGCGCTGCAGCACGTCCATGGCATGCTCAAACGTATCCAGATCGTATTCGTGATCGCCCAACTCGCCTGCGTCGTTCAGCTCCTGGCGAAACTGCGCATACTTTTCCCGGAGGATTTTCAGCGCCATGTCATTCGCAAACTCTGCGTCTCTCTTTGCGGAAGATGCGACTGCATTCCGAATCTTCTCAAAGGCATAGCTGAAATCATCACGGCGATTCATCGATTCATACATAACAGTTCTCCAGAAGATTATTACTTCACTTTTAATAATAACGAGTAACTAAGTTAGCGGGGATCATTACACACAAATATATAACATCTGTTATTTTAACTAACATTAATTAAACGACTGCTTATATTTTCTTTCTGAAATTACCGCAGCGTCTTATCCATCAGTTCCGACTTTTTCCATATACGTCAGTTTCCGGAAGCGTAACACGGGCGCCGCGCCGGGAAAAGCCCGCCTTACCGAAGTGCTTCCGTCACTGAAAACCTATATCTGGTAGCAAGCGCAGCTGAATCAGCCACTATATGTAGTTTGGTGCACAAAATTTCGCCATCGGGAAAGAAAGATCCGGTTCTTCCTTTTTTCGGATCTGACGGAAAAAAGAAGGACAGCGCTGCATTAATTCTTTATTTTTGACATCATGTCATTTTGAACAAAATACAATATATCTGAGGCATGCCTTTTATTAGTTACGTCATGTCGCGTTGAAAGGCATACATCTTATAATGCGCCCTGCTACCGTCCGGACGCTTTCACAGGAGCTTTGCCATGCTGAGCCAGCTGACCCTGCGCTTTCCAAAAAAACTGATCGAGAACCTGAAGAACCGCGCCGCTACCGAAAACACCTCGGTGAATGCCCTGACCGAACGGCTGGTTGAGTCAAGCCTGAAGGGCAACAGCGTCACCGATGAATACCTGCGGCTGGCCACCGATCCCGACGCGGCCGTGCGTCAGCTGTACCGGCGGATTGTCCTCGGCGAAACCTTCGGCCTGCCGGCCCTGACCCGCGCCGAGCTGAAGTTTATTACGGAGCTCGCCCATCAGGCCTACAACCGCGGGCCGGGCCTGAGCCAGCTTGTCCGGCTGCCGGTACTCCGCACGCTGCTGGAGATCACCTTTGCACTGCTCAGCGGGCAGGCCGCAAACGGCCTGGCCATCGACAGCCATTACCTGAAAAGCACCTTCGGACTGGCCGGGGAAGACTGGGACGCCGAAACCGCCCGCTTTATGGACAGCCTGCCGGCGGCGGTAAACAGTGCCCGGGCCGAGCTCTGGCTGCGGCCGCTCGCGGGCTACTGCTTTGACCTGGCCGAGTTCAGCGATGAGGCGCTGGCGGGGATCTTCACGACCGCGCGGCTGAAAACCCTTTTCCCGCTGCTGGTCCACGCGCGCGCCTGGGATGACGCCGCGCAGCAGGCCTTTATCGACGAGCTGAAGCCCCGCGTTACCGCCCTTACCGAACGGCTGACGGCCGGCTCCGTGGAGCTCGGCATTCAGATTGACGGGCAGTCGGCCGGTATGCGCGCTGCCGCCTGGTATGCACCGCCCCGCCTGTTCATGACCGTCAGCGGTGCGGATTTCATCATGCCGTTTGGCTGGCGCCATTTCAGTGAGCTGCTGCGCGCGCTGCAGGCGTATCAGCTGCAGCCGTCGCTGCTGCCGCGCGGGTATCACGGCTATGACGTGATGTTCTCACCGCCGGGCGTTGCCGGCGAGAAGGGATTTATCGGGCTTGAGGCGCTGCGGGTGTTCATGAACCGGGACACGTTTGAAGACCTGGTCAGCCAGCTGGTGATCGCCGGTACGCAGCCCGGTCCACTTGCCGGTGCGCTCGACGAGCTGCGCTGCATTTACGGAGATTTGTGAAATGGCTGATAACAATGCAATGAGGCTGGATCAGCCCGTCACCTGCCCGCAGCAGGATCGCTATGGCTTCCGCTATATCGCTGCACAGCTGGCACAGTCCGTGCGGGCCATTGGCCGCGAGGGTAGCGCTGTTATTGGTATTGAGGGGGCCTGGGGATCGGGTAAAACCAGTCTGCTGAACCTGCTGCGTGCGGAGCTGGATAAGCAGAATGAGGAAAACACCTTTGTCCTGAGTATCTCTCCCTGGCTTGAGGGCTCCGGGACCAGTCTGGTGGAATCGCTGCTGATACCGGTGGCGGGTATTATTGCCGCTGAGGAAGAGCGCCGTCTTTCGCCTGATGAGCAGGAAAGCCTCAAAAAGAATAAAGCGCTGACCCGGACTGCCAGAACAATCATGGACTACACCAGAGTGACAGCACGGCATTTGTCTCCGCTGGCTCAGGTTGCTGCGATGATCCCGGGCATGCCAGATGCCAGCGGCGCGCTGGATGCCCTGGCCGAAAACAGGTGGCTTAAAGAGAAGAAAATAACTGCTGCGGAGCTGCGCAACCAAATCGCAGACAAAATTATTGGGTTGGATCTGAGCTTTATTATACTACTCGATGATCTGGACAGGCTGGAGCCTGCACAGGCAGTTGAGGTTGTACGTCTTGTCAAATCCGTCGCCGATTTTCCGCGCTTCCGTTATGTTCTGTGTTATGACAAAGCCGTTCTGTCGCAGGCCATAAAAAGGGGGCTTGGCGTGGATGATGGTGAACTTTATTTGCAGAAGATCGTACAGATTTCGTTCAGCCTACCGAGGCCGGAATCTTTCGACTTGCGGCGTGAATTTCTTTCGGGCGTCGTCGGGTTATATGAAACTGTTAACGGCGACGTTCCGGACGAAGAAGTAAAAAAGGAACTGAAATGGGTGACAGATATATACGGTGCTTCACTGAAAACTCCCCGTGAGGTACATCTGGCCCTGAATAATTTGCGGTTCAGATACAGCGGAATACGCGATTATGTCTATTTGCCGGATTTGTGCTTTCTGCTGTTGCTCCGCACCACTAACCCTGGATTGTATGACTGGACGGAAGAATATCTTACAGAACGGGCCATCGTGGAATCCGGTGAGGGCAGTGTAAGTGAGGAACAACAAAAAATCTTGGCGAAAAATTTGGTTGAGTGCCTGTCTCGTTTTCGAACTTCAGAAGCTAAATCTGTAACCTCCCTGAGACACTGGATGCCGGGAATTTCGGGGCACGGGGCTAATATTCATAATTTGTTTACTCAGACAGACGATGAAGAGAAAGAGATGATGACAGCAAATCGCCGCCTAGGTAGCACGGCATACTGGCGTTATTACTTTGCATTTTCTTCACCTCAGAACGTTCTGCCACCCGCGTATTTTAATGAGTTGTTCCGTCAAAGTAGTCATCCCGAAGAATATACGACGATGACCCAAGAACTCTTGTCCAAAATTAACAGTAATGGTGTGTCCTCATTTACCTGGTTCCAACATATCCTGAGTCAGCTGACTTGGCCGATGATAAACGAGCGTACAGCCGCAGAGTGTTCTGGTCTGCTGGCATTCTTCTTCAATGAGGGCGATGAGATATATGCCCGCTACCGGCGCAGAAATCGGTGGTTTTCGCGGTATGATCTTGATGTAAACAGAGTGGCTAATCGTTTTTTAAAAAGGATGCTGGATATTGACCGGGCGAAGGCGATGGAAACCCTGCTTTCACTTACGCTGGAAGGAACCGCCTTTGTCTGGATTTCACATTATATCCGCGATTTGCTGTGGAAGAACGGGCTGGCAGGCAATCGGGCAGATCCGGAACGTGAGCATGTATTAAAAGATGATGAACTGAACTCTGTTCGTTGTCGCTTCCGCGAACGCCTGAACGACGATGAACTGAAATCACTGCTTGAGCGGGAGGATGAGCTAGGTGGCTTTGTCTGGGCCTGGCACGATATTGCAGGTCCCGAACCAGTTATTTCCTGGGTTGACCGACAAAGTGGCAGTGATAAAGCGTTTCTGATGTTGTTACTGGGACTGCGTTCTCACATTATCTCTAGTGAAACAGGACACTGTCGGGTACTGAGAATAAGCGATATAGCTCATCTGTTCGGAGGAGAGAATATCCTCCTGCGAAGACTGAAGCTTATTGAGTCCGAAAACAATTTCCCGGATCTGGTAAAAGAAGTCAGGGGCGCCATTGAGCTTAGTAATTCATTCTGACGCCTCTAACATGTTGATATTTTAGCTTTGTTCGGGTACGTGAGCGCACAAACATAATTTTCATTTGAAACATATGTACCTGAACATGCATGTATCACGATGCACAGGAACCAGCTGAAAGGGATCATTCGGATAGCTGGGATATCATGTCTATGACGTGATGTTCTCGCCGCCGGGCGTCACCGGAGAGAAGGGATTTATCGGGTTTGAGGCGCTGCGGGTGTTCATGAGCCGGGACACGTTTGACGACCTGGTTAGCCAGCTGGTGACTGCCGGCACGCAGCCCGGTCCGCTTGCCGGTGCGCTCGAGGAGCTACGCTGTTTTTACGGGGATTTGTGAGATATACCATTATTCAGAAAGGTTGAATTTATGTCAGATCTCAAAATCTATCCCGTCTGCTTTACGGGTCAGGTAAAAACCGTTGAGTGTGACGCGGCATTTCAGATAGACCAGTCTGACACGTTCAAACGCTATATCAGGTTTGCCCGGCAGAACAAGGCGACCACGCTTATAACCTGTCAGTGCATGAGCGCTGGTGAGGGAGAAAACCGCCGTAGGCTGAAAGCCTGCTATTCCTCCACGCATGATAACTACTGGCTGGCGCGCTGGTCCTACAGTGGCGCCGAACATGCCCCCGACTGCCGTTTCTATTCTGTATGGGCGGATGAAAAGCAGAGCGAGATCTACACCTCAGACGTCGTTAAAACCGTCTCTCCCGGCTGCTTTCGTATCAAGCTGCCTACCGGACTGCAAAAAAAAGAGGCGATGGATCGGGATGCGCCGGCTCAGGCGCCCGCTACGAAAGCAGGGGGCAAACGCAAGCGTCAGTCAGCAATGCGTCTTCTTGGCCTGCTTCACTTCATGTGGGAACAGGCTGAAATCAACCACTGGCACCCTAATTTTGACAAGCGTCCCCGTGACGATGCCTGGGCTGCATGGCGCCTGAAGCAGGTGGCGGAAAAAATCAGCGTGGGGAAAACGCCTCTGAAGTCTGTGTTCCTCATGATGGCGCGCCCCGGTACGCAGGGGATCAAAAACAACTGGGCCACGGTTGATGCGGCCGCTGCGTCAAACAGGCGCCTTGTGATGATTACCTGTCTGAAAACCTGCGCGCGTGAGGGGGAAGCTTGCCTTAGCGGCTCGCTGCCGCTCGGTCAGGCCGCAGGCTTTCCGGCTCTCGACGTACCGGCAGATTTAATCAGTCGCCTGAACCGGAGCTTTTCCCGTGAGTTTGGTGACTGGCGGCGCGGACGAAAAGTCATGCTGATTGCCGAAACCGATCCGTCGGTGAAAAAATTCAGACAGCGTGACGGGAAACCTGTGCCGTACAGCACCTGCAGGGTCATCGATGCGGCCCTGATGACCGTCAGTACCCGGTTTATTCCTCTCGACTCCTCCTGGGAGGGCGTGATCGAAGAAAAACTGTGGCAGGAGAAGCGTCATTTCATCAAACCTCTGCGCTATGACGGCGAGGCGGACGTTTTCCCTGATTTTTTGCTGAAAGATGTGCCGGGCAGGGAGCTCGTGCCGCTGGAAGTATTTGGTATGAACACGCCTGATTATCTCGCGCGTAAGGCGGTCAAGCTTGCACATTATCGCGAAGAGTATGGCGAGGGAAACTGGTGGAGCTGGGATGCCTGTTTAGCGAATGCGGCAGCTGACATTCCAGCCTTTCCGGAAAAGGGATGATGCAGCTATTTATCAGTCTCAGGTTTTGCATAAACCGCATCGTTTCCTGAAGGGTACTGTCTGGACAGTTCCCTGTAGAAAGTAAGACGCTCCCGAAAATACTCCCGATAATGCTCCGGCTGCTGGCGCTCAACTTCAGCAGCGAGCACCGGCATATTCATGCGCTCTTTGTACGCAACGCCGGAGGCCGCGAGATCGATATTTACCCGTTCACGTTCTTCAGCTGAGCGTGCAGCTATGTTGTGTTCACTACGTTCTGTCATGAGGCATCCTCTCTGTCGCATAAAATAACAGCTTTACGCGTTATTTCACTGTCAGTATTTCTGTAAGCCGGGTTGTGTAACGGGGCGACAGCATCTCCCGTTTCATCTGCCAGGCATTATCCGTTCCCTGTCCGGCAAACCAGACCTTACCCAGCCCTGAGCGGTTGATCTGTTCCACAGCAGACATCAGAGTTTGCACGCGGCAGTTACTGACTGAACATATGGAGCTGCGCCACATCGGACTCATAAAAATCACCCAAGGTAACGCCCACCTTTGTATACAGGGGTCTGGCTCACAATATGCTTTCAAGAGCTCGCAAGGCAAAGCCGATAATATCTCGTGTATCACTGGTGGGGTATTCATATGTCATCGCTGCCGGTTCAGCAATGTGCAACTTTGCTTTCAGGCAGGATAAGGACAACACACTGACACCGCGTTCGGTCCACTGCTGGCGAAGTTGCTGTTACTGCCGCATGGTCAGTTATTGGTAGCGTGGCTGATATGGATAACGCTGCTAACAATTGTTGTACTTAATAAGGGCAGTACGTGGTCGATTAAATGTGTTAACGCCCATATGAAAAAATATGCTTCAGATTTATTGCCCCCTTATTCCCATGGCTGGTTCTAAGTATGGTGGAGGTACTACTGTATGCTAAATCCACCTATATCACTTTCTTCAGCAATTGTTATACCTTTTGTCTACTGCAGCGTTTTCAGCTGCGGGTTGAGCTAGTGCAATTCTGATTGTTCGTTATTCTTGGCTCGTTCGCGCTGGGCACATTTATTGAGGTCCACAGGAAGCACCTATCGGCCGCAAAATGCCCTTGCGTATATTGTTCTTAGGTGTGATTCATTTTGCTTTGCTATTGCTTCATGTTGAGCTGGTCTGGACTGTAGCGTTGACGGTAGTTATCGGGCTAATCTCCTCCTTAGCCTTTGCCGCTCTGGTAGCCTGTACGCAGGAAGTTTTGCCTGACAGAACGGGATAATGCCGGGAATTATATTCGGTACGATGTTTGCCGTTGGCGGTATTACGCCCGCGAGGCTGGGGAAATTCGCCGCTCTATATGGCATCTCAGCGTTTTATTAGTTCTGTGCTTTTTTCCTTTGCCCGGATTGACTAAGTTGTTGATGTCTGATTCCCGAACAATCGGGTAATAATTAGCTTTAGCTGGCTGAAGGGATGCGGCATCGCTCTTTCAAAGAGGAGTTTAAGGCTGGCGGCCATAACCAAATAAAATAACTCAGGGTGAAATGGCTGGAGATTTCACCCTGAAATTTTTATCTTTTTAAGTTTAAAATCAGTGAGTTATATAGCAAAAAAGAGCGGAGGGTCTCTGTACTATTTTGTCAGGTGTTTCTCCAGCACCTGCTGAACTGCGTTATCGATTTCTACCTGCAATTCTGTTGGCAGACGATTGAATTCATAGCTGAACATACGGCCTTTGCTTTTCTTTCGCGCAAAGCGGTTCTTGTCTTCAAAGCGCCATAATGACGTAACAACTGTTTCTTCGCCTTTTGGCTGTGTCAGCGAAGCAGACTTTTGACGGAACAGTGCCACCAGCTTATCTTTGATTTCATCTTCAGCAGCCTGAGCCTGATGACGGATAGCGTCGATATCTTCCTTCAGCTGCGTAATGATTTCACTAACCGTTTCTCCCTGAGCATGAATAAGGGCTTCGGCGCTATACAGCGCTTTATAATCCTGATAACTGAGTTCAGACTGTACCGGGAAAACCGACAGCATCTCGCCTGAAACAGCGGCAGCTTGCAATGCGCGGGTCACTTTCGCCTGCGAGAGGTGTTCACTTTCCGCGATCTCTTTCTGTGAAAGGCCGCTGTTTTTTAGCGCCAGAAGGCGCAGACCCACTTCGCGAATATTGTGTTCCCTTGCCGTCTGGATATCTTTAGCCAGATTTCTTGCGTCATCAACCGATAGCGCCTCCTCCGTTACCAGCACTGTCAGTTTGGTATGACAGAGAATCGCGGCGGCGCGGCGGCGTGACCCATCAAGGATCTCGATTTTATTATTCCGCCGCACGCCGATAGCAGGGAAGAACTGCTGCATTGGCAGTGTTCGGGTAATATCTTTTAGCGATTCCGGCGTCAGAGCGGCCTGATCGCGACCATTAACTTCCTGTACCACAAAAGTGCCGATTTCGACTTCCTCTGCTGGCACAGTAACCAGAGTGAACTCGACTTTACTGCCGGAGGAGAGCGTAAAGATCTGACTGTTTTCATTGTTGGCGATATGGCTAAAGGTTGAAGGCGTGAAGGTCCTTCCGATGGTTTTACGATTTCTGGACATGGGCGCCTCAGTTCATCCGGATAAATTCAATACGATCAAAAACTGCTTTGGCAAAGTCTTCAGCTGCGTTGCGGGCATTCTTGAGTGCTTCGCTGCTACCGATATAGGTTGCCGGGTTAGCCGAAATGACGGTATCGAAAGATTCGCCACAGCGTTCAAAACCATCCAGTCGGGGAAGGGCAACATCCAGCATTTCGCCACCGAAGATTTCTTTGGCCAGGCTGTGGCACAGTTTATGATCGGCTTTATTCGACAGTTTTGACATAAAGCCGATGTTGCCTTTCAGGCGGCATTTATAGCCTGAATCATCGATGAGTTTGATCAGCTCAGGCAGACGGGTCAGATATTTCAGCGTGGAATGAAAATCAACCTGTGCTGGCGGAACAGGCGTCATCATCAGATCGGCTGCAGCAATGGAGTTTTTCAGAAAAGAATCGAGATGCGGCCCGCTGTCGATAAAGATGAAGTCGTAATCTTTTAACAGCTTATTAATTACGTTCTCGCGCAGTACCGCGTGGATATTCTGACCTGGCAGATGTTCGGCACAGAGTGTATTCCAGTCAGAAGCGATAAAGGCATCATCAATCGAGGCTGGCAGTACATCCACACCTGGCACGATGGAGGAAACGATAAACTCTTCCAGCAGTTCTTCACGTGAGACATTTTGCAGCATTGCCTGAGCAGAGGTTGTTTCCACTATCCCAATAGCGCGCGTATGATTCAAAAACATGGTTGCAGATGACTGGGGATCGAGATCGATAACCAGTATGCGCAGATCCTCCAGTAGCAGAGAAGGATGGCTTCGCAGTGCATGGGCCAGTGAAACGGTTGAAACCGTTTTTGACACGCCGCCCTTAAGGTTGCCGATAAAAATCGTCAAAGCTTCATGATAACGGTCGCGGTATTTGGGAACGCCGCGATGCTGATAAATATCGATGATGTTCTGCAGCGTCATCGCATACTTCATGGAAGAGCCAGCTGGACGTTTTTCAAATTCATAGCCATTGGCTTCCATTTCACTGACGGCATAATCCACATTTGCTCTCGTCAATTTAGGTAGCTTTGCCAGCGCAGCCTTTGCATAAACCTGAAAATATTCGTTTTCGTGGAATTCTTCTTTTTGAGCCTGAATCTGTTCTGTTAACGAATGCAGCATACGTTCAGCACGCTGGGCCAGCTTTGTCGCCGACTGGTTCATCATGATTCTTTTCCTTTATGCAGCTTTTAAGCTTAAAGGTAATAATCCTGCATAAATTTTAGAAAGTAAACTTTTATTTGAAATTCTGCAGGTTGTTGTGATTACTGAACAGGTATACGGGAAACAGCATCTTCTTGTTACCTGTCTGGTTTTTAGTTAATGGTGCTCGCCGCAGTACTGACTAGCGAAGTCTGTCAGTACGAGGAAGCGCAAAGGCACAGTTGTTGAAGATTGCACTGACATAACGGGCGAAAGGTTATGCACTTATCAACAGTTCAGATCCAATAAGATGATCCAATAATGATCCCTAATAGATCCTAAAGATCCCATTTCCTATTTCCTTTTTATAATCAAAAGGATATAAGAGTTTTTAACCACTATAGAGAGCAAATTAACCACTATGGGAGGTAGGATAACTACTGTAGTGAGCAGAACATCCACGGAAGAGAGCAGATGCTATCCACTATAGGCAGCTAGTTGCGATTCTAGATGTATATAACTGTCCAGAATAGTTGTGAACCGTTCCTGAGGTTTCTTTAAAAGCTTTTAAAGACCCAAAATTACGGTATTTATTTAGCTTAAGTGAATGATTTTAAAGGATGTCATAAAAACAGATTGTTTGGTTGCAGGAGAACCATTAACAAAATGAGTATCCACTATAGTAAGTAGCTGCTCTCTATAGTGGATATTGAACATAAATATCCACTATAGAGAGTAATTAGTACGCTATCCATATAGGACATCCACTATAGTGAGTGGTAATATCCGTTGTATTCAGTCTGAGGCCGTGTTGAGGCACCCGAGTCGGAAACAGCGAAATGGAACATGATAAGGATTTGATCGCAGAATCTTTCAGTGAGCAGGATAAGGCGACCGGTAGTGTAGTGGCGCTGGTGCCGAATTCAAACAATACCGTCCAGCCAGTCGCGTTAATGCGACTTGGTCTCTTTGTGCCGACGCTGAAATCAACCGCGCGCGGCAGGACCGGTCAGATGGCGTCCATGGATGTGACCGATGAGCTGAAGCAGCTTTCGCTGGTGCGCTCTGAGGGGTATGAGAACATTCGTATCACTGGCGCTCGTCTCGATATGGATAACGATTTTAAAACCTGGGTCGGCATTATCCATGCTTTCGCCCGTTATAAGGTACTGGGCGATACTGTCACACTACCGTTTGTGGAGTTTGTTAAACTCTGTGGTATTCCTTCCGCCCGTTCTTCTGCCCGGCTGCGTAAGCGTCTGGACGCATCCCTGACGCGTATCGCGACTAATACCATCTCGTTCACTAACAAAGCCGGCGACTACTATGTGACGCACCTTGTGCAGTCAGCTAAGTACAGTCCCAGAACGGATGAAGTGACTCTACAAGCCGATCCTAAAATATTTGAGCTTTACCAGTTCGACCGCAAAGTGCTGCTGCAACTGCGTGCGATTAACGCTCTGTCACGCAAGGAGTCTGCGCAGGCTCTTTACACCTTTATTGAGAGCTTACCTTCCAACCCGGCGCCAGTGTCGCTGGCCCGGCTGCGTGCTCGTCTGAACCTGACTTCCCGCACAATCACGCAAAACGCCACGGTACGCAAAGCAATGGAACAATTGAGAGATATTGGCTATCTCGATTACAGCGAACTGAAGCGAGGCGGACTGTTTATTTCCATATCCACTATCGGCGGCCAAAGCTGCGGCCCGATCATATACCACTGAGTTTGCCGCCTGAACTTGAAGCAGAGCTGTCTGAAGACGACACTGATACACTGCCTGAGCCGGAGGGGGAAATGGTCCGCCTTTCTCCAGAGGAAAGGTTACTGCTGGAAAAAATCCGTCGTGGCGAGTTCAGGTAACCACTGAAAAGAGCAGTACAGCATAACAACCACTGTAGTGAGCAGGATTACTCTGTTTCACCACTGTTTTGCACAAATGTTGGCTTGAACGCTCGTTGAAATGGATATCTGTAGGCGTCTTCTCTCATAATGGTTGAGAGGATTCGCGGGCTACTCACTACAGTGGATAATACGAAGTTACTCACTATAGTGGTTGTTCAGAATTTACTGTCTACAGTGGATATTCAGCTTTTACTGTCTACAGTGGTTACGAGTGCTCCGGCGTAAATA